>DATERL010000196.1:0-23959 GCA_035271585.1 Prolixibacteraceae bacterium | reverse complement strand
AGATGCCGCTTATTTGTTAACCCAAATTGAGGGAATTATTCCCGCACTTGAATCGGCACACGCTTTAGCAGCACTCGAAAAGCTCAGCTTTAAACCAAACGATATAGTGGTTGTAAACATTTCGGGACGAGGCGATAAAGATATGGACACCTATATTAAATATATGAAATAACCCCTCCATACCTCTCCTAAAAAGGAGGTATTAGAGAACCTATAAATAACAGGAATGAACAGATTACAACAAAAATTAAACGATAAAAAAGAAAACCTGCTAAGCATTTATTTCACAGCAGGCTACCCCCAGCTGAACGATACGGGCATCATTATCAAAGAGCTGGAAGCATCAGGTGTTGATATTATTGAAGTGGGAATGCCTTTTAGCGACCCTGTTGCCGACGGACCAACCATTCAAGCCAGCAGCTTAAAAGCCTTGAATAATGGTATGAGCGTATCGCTATTATTGAAACAATTAAAAGCCATTAAGAACGAAGTAAACATTCCCATTTTACTGATGGGCTACATCAACCCAATTTGGAAATACGGTGTCGAAAAATTCATGGCCGATTGTGAAGATGCAGGCGTTTCGGGCTTAATACTTCCGGATGTTCCATTAGATGAGTTCAAAACCAATTACCAAGCGCTTTACGAAAAGCATAAACTGAGCAGTGTATTTTTGATAACACCACAAACAAGCAACGAGCGCATTAAAGCTTATGACGAGGTTTGCACCGGTTTTATTTACATGGTATCGTCGGCCAGCACAACAGGATCGGACAAAATTGCTGACCAACAAAAGCAAGAAACTTATTACAACAGAGTTAAAAGCCTTGGGCTAAAAAATTCCACTTTAATTGGTTTTAATATTAAAAATAAGACATCATTCAACCGTGCCTGTTCTTATTCTAGCGGAGGCATTATTGGTTCGGCCTTTATCAAAAAAATTAGCGAAGAAGGTGAGCTGAAAGCCAATACGAATGAATTCATTTTGAGTATTCGTTAATAAGCAAAAGACTTTTCTATTGGTTAAGAGTTACAATATTATCCAAAGTTTCGTTAGGAATAAAAACCTGACGAAACTTTAAATGACAGTTTGTTGTCCTATTGTTTGTTGCTTAGAATAGACACATTAAATATCACACAAACAATTAACGATATCTCTCATTGTTAATGCATTCCATTTATGATTAATCCAAACATCTAAAAATCCAACCTTCTATTGTTAAAACGCCTTTTGCTTGATTAAACCCAGTTTTTTTCACTTCAGTCCCCATTTTTAGCAGTCCGGTAAGTCTTTTCACATATCACCATATATAAAGCTGAATTTTGTTGCGCTTATTAATTTAACATAAACGTAATGAAAAAACAATTCAATCTCCTTTTAATATTAACGGTTGTTTTCACCGTAATATCGTGTGCTCCCAAACAAAACCAACAAGCACCCATTATCCGAAAAATTAAAGTTTCAACGCCAACAAAAAATTCAGCAATATCAACCCGAATGTTTTCAGGCATACTTCAAGAAGCTTCCGAAATAAACCTGGCTTTCAGGGTTGCCGGTCCCATCGAAAAAATTGTTGTTAAACAAGGCGATTACGTAAAAAAAGGCCAACTAATAGCACAAATCGATCCACGCGATTATCAAGTTCAAGTTGATGTAGCCCAAGCTCAATACATGCAAATGAAATCGGAATTCGATAGGCTCACCGAACTTAAAAAACGGGAAAGCATATCTGAAAACGATTACGAAAAAGCAGTGGCCGGTGAAAAAATGTTGCGTTCACAGTTTCAACATGCAAGCGATCAACTAAACGACACAAAATTATATGCTCCATTTTCGGGTTATATTCAAGCAGTAAAATACACCAAAGGCGAACTGGTTAATACAGGCATGACCGTAGCAACACTCATTGATGTAGACTCCTACTCGATTGATGTTGACCTGCCAATGTCGTTTTTCGTCAATAAAGAGCATTTCACAACATTTACCTGCTATCAGCCCATTGTATCCGACTCGGTATATCAATTACAACTAATTGGCTATAATGCAAAAGCCAATAACAATCAGCTTTTTACTACAAAGTTCCGCTTGCCAGGAACACAAAAAAACAATTTTCTTCCAGGCATGAATGTCGAGGTAAGCATTTCGTACCAAACCGAATGCGATTGCCCGATACACATACCACTCACATCGGTTTTCAACCAAAACGGAAAAGCTTATGTGTGGGTTTATAACGAAAAAAACTCTACAGTTAACAAACAAGAAGTTATCACCAATGGCCTTACCAAAAATGGTGAAGTGCGCATTCAAACAGGCATTAGCGAAACCGATACCATTGTGGTTTCGGGCGTTAATACCCTGCACGATGGCGAAAAAGTTGAATTAATTCAAGCAATGTCAACAACGAATATTGGAGGATTATTATAATGCATATTTCTGAATTAGTATTTAAACGGAAAAGTATCTTCTACTTTCTGATGGCATGTATTGTCATTGGAGGAATCATTTCGTTTAATGCCATTAGCAAGCTCGAAGATCCCGAAATTATCATTATGCAAGCCCGCGTGGTTACGGTTTATCCCGGAGCATCGGCCCACGAAGTAGAAATGCAGGTAACCGACATGCTCGAAAACGAATTGAGCTCATTGGCCGATATCAACACCATTATGTCAAAATCGGAAGACAACATTTCGCTGATAACGGTTGAACTAAAAATGACCGTTCCCCAAAAGGAAATTCAACAACGCTGGGATTTTATGAGGCGCAAAGTTAAAGCAGCTCAAGCCAAACTTCCCGAGGGGGCTCAACCTTCAATTATTATCGACGATGTGGGCGATGTGTATGGTATGTTTTACTCCATGACCGCCGAAGGCTATTCATACGAAGAAATGGGCAAATATGCCGACTACATAAAACAACAATTACTTCAGGTTGAAGGAGTTAGTCGTGCACATATTAACGGCAAGCAAAGCCCCTGTGTCGATATTATTCTTACCAACGATAAAATGGCCGAAATGGGAATTTCGCCAATACAAATTATGTCGGCCATAGCTGGACAAAACAAAATGGTTTATCCCGGCGTGTTAACAACAGGCACACAGCAACTCAGGGTCGATATCGATGACAAAATATCGAACATCGACGACATTAAAAACATCAATATTAAAAGTATAACTGGCGAACAGTTCAAACTGAGTGATATTGCAACAATCGAAAAAGGATACAACACTCCTTACAGGAATACCATGTTTACCAACAACCAAAAGGCAATAGGAATTTCGATTTCGATGGAAAGTGGTGAAAACATTATCAAACTTGGAAAAAGAGTTGACGCCCGCATGGCTGAACTTCAACAAAATCTGCCTGTGGGTTTTCATTTCGATAAAGTATTTTTTCAACCCGATAAAGTACTCGAAGCCATTAAAGGTTTTATGTGGAATTTGGTTGCCTCTGTAATAATTGTAATTGTATCGTTAATGCTAACAATGGGTTTGCGCGGCGGCATAATAATAGGTTCAGGTCTGCTATTAACCATATTGGGAACCTTTCCATTCCTGCTGGTGGCCGATGGTTCACTGCAACGCATCTCGCTGGGTGCTTTCATTGTTGCCATGGGTATGCTGGTCGATAACTCAATTGTTGTGGTCGATGGTATTGCTGTGAGCATGCAACAAGGCACGAAACGTAAAAAAGCGCTAATTGGGCCAACTAAACGTACAGCCATGCCTTTGTTGGGAGCTACCCTTATTGCCATTGTGGCTTTCTTACCGGTATTTTTATCAAAAGATACCGCTGGCACTTATGCCCGCGACTTGTTTATTGTACTTTGTATATCGCTAGCAATCAGTTGGATTCTTTCCATTACACAAGTTCCAATTTTTTCAGAAAAGTTTTTGAAAATCAAGAAATCAAAAATGCAAAAAGACCCTTTCGATGGCAAGCTCTATCGAAGTATCCGAAAAATTTTATCATTTTTGATTAATCATAAAAAATTAACCATTGCCACGGCCGTTATTCTGTTGGCTTTATCGGTTTACAATTTTAAAAATGTAAAGAAAACTTTCTTCCCCGATTTTAATTACAATCAGGTTTACATTGAGTACGTTATGCCCGATGGCACTACTCCGGACAAAGTAAATGCCGATTTAAAAATCATCACCAAGCACCTGCTAACTTTCGATGAAGTAAAAATGGTGGTATCGAGCCAAGGTTCAACACCAACCCGATATTGTTTGGTTAGGGCGATGGGCGATGTTGCCGACAATTATGGCGAACTCATCGTTAATTTCGACGACTACAAAACCATGGTTTCGATGAAACCAATTCTAGAAGAATACCTGAACCAAAATTACCCCGATGCCTATATACGTATTCGTAAATATACACTGTCGATAAAAGCAACGCATACCGTTGAAGTGGAATTCAAAGGTCCCGACCCAGCAGTATTGCGTAATTTAAGCGAACAGGCGCAATCAATAATGCGTAAAAATCCGTATGTCGATAAATATTCGGTTTGCGACAACTGGCATCCAATGGGTAAATCGCTATTGGCAAAATACGACCAAGACCTTGCCAGCCGTATTGGCGCCTCACGCTCCGATGTAAGCAACGCAATTTTAGCTGCAAGCAGTGGTATTCCGCTGGGAAAATATTATGAAGGTGAAACAGCCTATGCCATTAACCTAAAAACCAGAAATAGCGATGGTTCTGTGATTGAAGACCTTAGGGATATACCTGTTTGGAGCATGTTGCCCGCTGTGAGTAATCTCGATCAGAAAGATATAACAAGCATAATTTATGGAACTCAAACAATTGACCAACTGACCAAGAAAGTCATGAGCCCGGTTCCTTTAAGTGCTGTCACCAGTGGGGTTAACATGCAGTGGAGCGAATCGGTGGTACGACGTACCGATGGCCAACGCGCTATTGAAGCACAATGCGACCCTGCCGATGATTGTAGCCCTACGTTGGTTCGCAGCTCAATTATGAAAGAGATTGAAGCCATTGAACTACCTAATGGATACTCAATGAAATGGCTTGGTGAGCATGACTTACAAAAAGATGCACTAACCAATATTTTCAGTTATATGCCCGTATCGATTATGCTAATTGTACTCATCTTGTTATTGTTGTTTAACGATTTCAGAAAACCAGCTATCGTACTGTTATGCATCCCATTAGCGGCAATTGGAATTGTTCCGGGCATGATTATTTCTGGTTCGCCATTCACCTTTATGGCCATTATTGGCACATTTGGACTGATGGGAATGTTAATCAAAAACTCAATTGTATTGCTCGACGAAATTGAAAAACAAATAGGAGAAGGAGTTGCACGTTATACCGCTGTTGTTAATGCTACCATTTCGAGAACAAGACCTGTTATTATGGCATCGCTTACCACTGTTTTGGGAATGTTACCCTTAATTTTTGACCCAATGTACAATAGTATGGCCGTAGCCATAATTAGCGGATTACTTATAGGAACTATAATTACACTCATATTTGTGCCTATTCTTTACTCCTCGATGTTTCACATTACCAAACACGAAGTAAGCACCGATAAAGCCATATCATCATCAAAATAATTCATTAAAAGAATAAAAATGAACAAATATATTTTAATCATACTGTTATTATTTGGCTCACTAGGGCTATCAGCTCAACAGTCGCTTTCGCTTGAACAGTGCCGGCAAATGGCATTAAAAGAGAATAAAAACATTGAAATAGCCACGCTTCAAATTGAGAAGGCCAAAGCCGAAAAAGCTGCGATAAGGGCCAACTATTTTCCTTCGCTATCGGGGAGCGCAACAGGCTTGTATTTGCACAACAACATCGAAATGGATCTATATTTGCCAACGTTAACGCCCAATTTAACTACTGGTGAATTGGATCCAAATATTGCAATTAACCCCATGACTGGTGCTCCCATTATTGGCGCCGATGGCAACCCTATTTTCAATATGTATGCCTGGTTGCCACTCGAAATAAGCATTCAGGGCGCCTATATAGCAGGAGTAACAATTGAACAGCCTCTTTACGTGGGTGGCAAAATTAGAACAGGCAACCGCATGACTCAAATTGGCGTTGGCATGGCCGAAGAAAACCTTGCCTTACAACGCGATAAAACCTTTTACGAAACCGATCAATCGTACTGGCTGTATGTAACGGTTCAAGAAAAAGTGAAGTTAGCTCAAAAGTACAATAAGCTGCTTAACGAATTGCTTACAACAACCCAAAATGCCTACGAAACAGGTATGACCACTCAAAACGATGTATTAAAAGTGAAGGTAAAACAAAACCAGGCAAAACTGCAATTACTGAAAGCTCAAAGTGGATTACAACTTACCCGAATGGCTTTGTGCCGTGCTACTGGATTACCCTTCGATACCGAAATAATTACCACCGACAGCCTGACTCAGCAAATGGATAATGAGTTGATATTGAGCGAAAACAATATTAGTTTGCGTCCCGAATATGGCTTAATGCAAAAGCAAATTGAACTGGCCAACGAACAAGTTAAACTAATTCGTGCCGATTTTCTGCCAACAGCAGGCCTTCAGCTTGGTTATAATTATGTTGGTGGCATCGAAATTAGCAAACAGGACTTTAACCAAGGAAATGCCAGTGTTATTGCCTCGGTTAAGATTCCCCTTTTTCATTGGGGCGAAGGAAAAAATAAAATTAAATCGGCTCAAACCGATACTGAAATAAAAAAAGCTGAATTCGCTCAAAACCTAAGGCTTATTGAGTTGGAAATAACACAAGCACGGTTAAATTATAACGATGCTCAAATACGAATTGGACTGTGCCAAGAAAACTTACAACAAGCTGAAGAAAACCTCAGGGTTACCAATAATAACTATGAACTGGGCATGAAAATTATTACTGAACTTATTGAAGCTCAAACACAATGGCAAGAAGCATACAGCGAAGTAATTGATGCCCGTGCCGATTGCAAAATTAAAGAATCGGCCTATTTAAAAGCAAGTAGTCAATTAACATTTGAATAATTGTATAAATTCCTATTTTTGATAAAGATACAGAAAGATGGAAGCAGTTTCACACAATAAAGAGCAGCAGTTTATCAGCCAACTGTCATCCTATCAATGGAAGTTTATCATTCTTCGCTTAGGAATTGTTAGTGCCTTAGCATTATCGTTTATGCTTTTGGCCGATACTCTTGTTGCCGGTCGTGATTTGTCAATACCTTTTTTGCTATACATTAAAGTTGCTGTTTTATTCATCATCATTAGCGAAAGCAATGTATTACTTGATAATATTGCTGAAAGGTTCTTCCCTATTCCATCAAAAATAAAAACCAGAATTTTACTCCATTTTCTGCTTAGTATGAGTATTGGAGCCTTGGCATTACTCTATTTTAAACAACAACTTCATACTATTAATTTATTACATCAGCCAATCACCTGGCTTATGGTTGCATTTGGATTTATCTTTGTGTTCATTTTTATTATTCTATCAATAAGCGTTCGAATTACTTCCAAATGGATGTTGGCTCAAAAAGAAGTGAAAGACCTCAAACAACTTCAACTTCGGAACGATTACAACGCTTTACAAGATCAATTGAACCCCCATTTTTTATTCAACAACCTAAGCGTATTGAAATCGATGATAAAATATGACCAGCAAGCAGCCATTGATTTTACTCAAAACTTCACCGATACCTATCGATATGTTTTGCAAAGCGCCAATAAAAAAACAGTTTTGTTATCAACCGAGATCGAGTTTATTGGCTCGTACATTGATCTACATCAAGAGCGACTGGGCGAAGGTTTGATTATTGAAAAAGAAATAGATAACGCAATGCTCGATAAAAAGATACCCCCTTTATCGCTGCAATTGCTCATCGAAAATGCCATAAAACACAACATTGCGTCAAAGGCAGAACCATTAATTATAACCATTGGTACAGGCAATGAAACCATTTGGGTTGAAAACAACCTGCAGCTCAAAGAAACATCCTATTCAACATCGAAAGGCTTAAAAAATCTGGTTTCGCGCTACGCATTTTTAACCGTTCGAGAAGTGATAATTTTACATGGCGACAAAACCTTTAAGGTTGAATTACCTTTACTTTAGAAAACGAATTAATTTTCGACACAATTATTATTCAATAGCTTAAAAAACGTATTAATGAGAGTTGTTATTATTGAAGATGAATTACATAACCTGCGTATGCTTGAGGGCATGCTCGAAAACCTGCGTCCTGAATGGGAGGTTGTTGGAAAATTTGACAGCGTTAAAACAAGCGTTGAATTTTTGAAAAACATGCAACAACCCGATCTTATTTTAATGGATATACAGTTGAGCGATGGCACTTGTTTTTCAATTTTCGATCAAATCGAAGTTTCAAGTAACATCATTTTCACAACTGCTTTCGATAACTATGCGATACAAGCTTTTAAAGTGAACAGCATTGATTATTTATTAAAACCCATCAAAGAAAACGATCTTGAAAACGCATTATTAAAATTTGAGCGTTTTAACTCCGAAAAAAGGGTTCAAAACATCGATTATGCTGAAATAATTAATGCAATACGTAAGGGTACAAAAGAATACCGAAAACGTTTTATGATATCGCGCGGAGATGCTTATTTCAAGCTGAATATTAACGATATAGCTTACTTTATAAGCGAAAATAAAACCACCACTGCGGTTACCTTCACCAACGAAAAATTTGTTGTAGACTTCACCCTTGAGCGGCTCGAAGAAGAGCTCAACCCCGACTTCTTTTTTCGTGCCGACCGGCGCACCATTATTCACGTTGACAGCATTTCGCGTTTCGAGGATTATTTTGGTGGCAAACTGGTGGTTAAACTAAAAAGTCCACTAAGCGAAAAGATTTCTGTTAGCCGACTTAAGGCTTCGGACTTTAAAGTTTGGGTTGGTAAATAATAAAAGCCAACATATTATTCCCCGAGTTATCCCCACTGCTATTTTGTTTATCTCAAAGGGATTACCTATATATTACACAAGGCATAAAACAAAATATTCGACCCCTAACGGAGTCGAATATTCTAATGAATTACTTATTCCATAAATTTTTGAATCCTAAAAATCCTGTGTCAATATGATGAAATAAGATTATACATTATTATTTCCTTTACTGATGGGCAAGCTAAAGTAGAAGGTTGAACCACCATTTGGTTGACTTTTCACCCAAATCTTGCCGTTGTTTTTATTAAGAAAATCCAAACACAAGTTCAACCCCAAACCGGTTCCCTTTTCACCCATAGTGCCCATGGTAGATTTAACTTTATCGATTTCGAAAATTGTAGCAATTTGATCTTGGGTCATTCCTACGCCTTCATCAGATATTGAGCAAATCGCCTTATCATCATTCTCAATCAATTCAATTTTAACCTCTTCGTTTTCCTTCGAAAATTTTATTGCATTTGATATTAAATTACGAAGCACTGTGTCAATCATTTGCATATCAGCAAAAACAATGATTTCTATATTACCATCAAAAACAAGTTTGATATTTTTAACCGTAGCGTATCCTTCTAATAAATTGATTACTTCATAAATTTGATTGGTTAGATTAAACAATGAAGGGGTAATTTTGATATGCCCCAATTGGCTCCTGCTCCACATCAATAAATTTTCCAATAAATTGAATATCCTTTGGGTTGAGTCATGAATGCCTTTTGTCAATTCGGCATACTCAGTGTCTGAAAATTTGAAACTAGGATCGATAAGTAACGATGAAAATCCAAGAATAACCCCAATTGGATTTTTTAAGTCGTGTGCGATAATAGAGAATAGTTTGTCTTTCGATTTATTGGTCTCATTCAATTGCTCGTTTTTGTTTTCAAGTTGCAATTGATTTTCAATCAATTCATCGTTTGTATGATTTAATTCAATTGTTCGTTGATCGACCAATTTCTGTAATTCAAGTTTTTGAGCCTTTATAGTATTGAGCCGATAGCGAAAGGCCCCGAGAACAATCAGCGAAATAAATAATATTGAAAATACGGTGAACCATATTGTCTTCCACCAAGGCGGCGTAATTATTAATTTAATTGAAGTTCCTTCTTCGTTCCAGTAGCCATCGTTATTACAAGCTTTAACCCTAAAAAGGTATTCACCTGCATCGAGATTAGTGTAATTGGCTTCGCGCTTTGTGCCACAATATATCCAGTCATTATCAAAACCTTCCATTTTATAGGCATACAGATTTTTCTCGGGCGATGTATAATCGAGAGCAACAAATTCGAACGCAAAAGAATTCTCCTTGTAAGTCAATTTTAATTTTTTGGTTTCAACAATGTTGTTCTTTAATACAACATGGCCATTTATTTTATCATTTACTTTTATGGGGCTATTGAAAATTCTTAGTTCGGTTATAGCAACACGAGGCAAGTTTTTATTATATTTTATTTTATTGGGGTAAAACGAATTAAACCCATCGGGGCCACCAAAAAACATTTCCCCATCTTTTGTTTTCAATGCTTTACCCTTGAAGTTTGTGTTTTGCAAACCATCCTGTCGATTGAAAACTTGGACTTCATTTGTATTGGGATTAAGTTTTGCCAGTCCCTTGTCGGTAGCAGCCCAAATATTATTTTCATCATCGAATAAAATTGAGCTTACCACATTACCTGGCAATCCATCTTTTGTTGAGTAATTTGTAAATTCCCCAGTCGAAGGATTGAGTTTATCCATACCAGTGCCCAATGTGCCAAACCAAATATTATTCTCAATGTCTTCTGTTATCCAACTAACTCCATTACTACTAATGCTATTGTTATTGCTATTGTGCATCAGGTTGCGAAATTTAATTTCGGGAGAAGTTTTTGAAAAATCAATTTCGTTTAAATCAACAACACTTACTCCATGATAAGAAGAAACATATAGCATTTGCCTGCTATCTTCAAAAAGTTTGATTAATGAATAATTGCTGATACTTGTTGAATCATTTTCATTATGAGTATAGTGAAAAAACTTGTTCGATTTTCTATCGAATAAATCCAGACCACGCGATAAGGTGGCAACCCATAAGTTATTCTTACTATCCTCAAGAACATCCCACACATGATTTTGAGCAATTGAGTGCGAATTTGAAGGATCGTGATAATAAGCAGAGAACTTATTATCTTTCAACTTACCCAGTCCGCCGTTAAATGTCCCTATCCAAAGAGTTCCTTCATGATCTTCGCAAGCAGAGATAATTGCATTGCTACTTATAGAATTGACATTCGAAGGGTTGTTTTTATACTGAGTAAAAATGCCCTTTTCTCTATCTAATTTATTTAAGCCACCCCCATCGGTGCCAACCCAAATCACATTGTTTTTACCTTCAACAAAACAAAGTGTATTGTTATAGCTTAACATATTTGGATTGTTTGCAATACTATAATAACGATTAAATTTTGTTTTATCGGGGCTATATTTATCAAGGCCAATGTTTGCCCCAACCCACATTATCCCTTTATTGTCTCGATAAATTAAGCTTATTTTATTGGAAATCAATGAGTAATAATTTGACTCTGAGGAAAGCAAATTGGTAAACTTGCCAGTTTGCTTATTTAAAATACTGATTCCACCTGTATTTCTATCGCCCACCCAAATCGATCCATTTTCATCTTCAGCCATCGAATATAAAATATTTCCATTTGGACCAAATTCAGAACCATCGGGAGAATATAAAGTAAAACTATCTTTCTTTTGTTCCCATTTCAATAGCCCTACGAATTCTATCGAAATGAAAATATCACCATCTCGATCAATCAACATCGATTTTTGTTTATTACTAAAAGTGGAAGCCAATTTATGATTGATTGGATACGGAATAAACCTGTTGATATTTGGGGCAAAATAAAATAATTTATTGCTATAACTTGCTACCCAAATCCTTCCGTTATTATCTTCTATAAAAGAATTGACATACCCCCTGTTAATTTCACCAACATCTTCATCATTAATAGTATATGATTCAACATCGATGATGCGGTCGTTTACCTGTGAATTACCATAAATTTTCAACCTAAAAAAACTGTTATATCCCCCCAGCCATAAATAGCCCTCACTATCAATAAAGCTGCAAAATATATTTCTATTTTCAACTTGTTCGTTTTCAAACTTTAACTGCTTACGAGAAATAAGATCTGTTTTTTTATTGTAAACACAAAGCCCTTGGTTTGTAGATATCCAAATGCGACCTAAAGAATCTTCAACTAAACTGTTAATTATGTTACCTGGAATTGAGTTTGAATCTTTGGAATCGTAGAAATAGGTTTTAAACGATAATCCATCGAAACAGTTCAGCCCATTGGCTGTACCAATCCATATAAATCCCGTTTTATCATTCAATATTGAATTTATATATCCGTTTGATAGCCCATCGTTTGTTGTATAATGATCGAACTCAATGTTCTGATATTGTCCAAACAAATAATTAGGCGTCAGAAATACAAACAAAAAAAGTACAAATAGAAAATTTAGCAGGTTATTCCCCAATATTTTTAAATCACAAAAACGCATATGAATATTTTATTACTTATTTAATAAATTTTTGAACCTATTGGATTCAATAATAATTTGTGTGCTTAATGCTTTTTGAAAAACAATTAGTGCAAAAATTTTAACACCCTTTTTGTATAACCTAGTTTCCTAACTAAAAATAAACGGCTTCAAAAACGGCCAATGGCGCTCTTTTACCCACATTTAGGCTTAGTGTGTCACCATCAATAGTGTAATTATCGGTCAATTCAAACACCTTCATAAAAGCACTTTCATCAACATTAAGGTCAGGACAAGCCTTTAACGACATGGCCATGTTATCATTAATGGAGATACGGTTTCCTTCTGCTAATTCATATTGTCCATTAAAATGATTACAACCTGCAAATCCCGAGATGCTGCCATCACTTCTCAATGTAAAATATTGTTCTCTTTCTTGATTATCATCCATTTGTACGGTTTGGCCTTCCAATGTTTTAAGCTTCCAATATTTATTTATAATTTCATTTTCGTTCATTACATAAAATGTGGCCAATGGTGATCTACGACCAATGTTAAGCATTAACATTCCACTATCTATTGTAAAATTATCGCAAGTATTTAATAGCTCTAGCACCTGGCTTTCCATTTCCATTTCTACTTCCGAACACATCATTCGAGTTGTAGCCAACTGATTGAATGTAATTTGACTTTCGTTTTCGATGGCGTAATTACCTGTGATGCGATTACAGCCTATAAAACCACTTACCTTGCCATCTTCGGACAGCTCTATATAAATAGCTTGGTTTGCAGTTACTGGCATGCCATCAATAAGGCTTAATTCCCACTTTTGAAGAATGGAATTCTCATCTGTTTCTTTCACTTTTTTTCCTGTTCCGCAGCTTACTAAAAGCATTATGATTACTATACTCAATATAAACTTCATATTTATCTCTGTTTTATATTAACATTTAGCATTAAAAATCAACACTCAATCTCAATCCATACATTGCAAAGTTGTTACTATTCTGATTCAAAAAACTCAATTCGGGTTTTAGTCTCATAGTTAATTTATTATCTTGATAAGCAAGGTTTTTAATTTTCGCAACCTTTACAACATCGAAGATACTCCAAATTTGAATTAGTCCGGTTGCTATCATTCCCGAAAACATAATTGTTCGTGATCCTTTTGGTGATAGTCCGGTTTCATAATTTATATTCATCGACATTATTAATCCATAAACAAATACGCTGCTTGTCACTAATTCACCCCCAAAAACAGCTACAGCTCTCAAAGGTTCACCAACATATAAGTACCCGGCAGCAGGAAAAACATAATTACAAACACCTGCGGCCAAAGGAGAATATTTTTGCTTCACAATTGTATTTCGATAATTTCTTATGGAATAATCATCTTTAGACTCCTTGTAATTAATCCTTTGCCCAGATGAGCTTATGGTAAATAACAAAACGATGCTAGTTATAAAAATAAATTTAATCCAATTCATACTAATTTTTATTTACAGATGCATAATTGCGGACTTCTTTACTCTCACGCAATGTTGTTGTTTATGTTAAAATTCGGAGCTTGTGTTTCAAGGCAAAGGCAATTAAAATGTGGTTTTGCTATTTTCTATGTTCAAGCATCCACTCAAATATTTCAGGTTTATTCCTAAAAAGATGCTCAATATTATGACCTTCATTTTCCAAGCGGGTATATTTAATATTTCCATCACATTTTCTCAATCGGGTAACCAATCGCTCAGTCTCCGATACAAAAACTGCCGAGTCGGCTGAGCCATGAAAAGCCCAAATTGGAAGGTCTTTCAAACGGCAAATATTTGCTGGATCGTTGCACCCACCACACAAAGGTACAATTGCTGCAAACATATCAGGATAATCCATTGCCACTTGCCAGGTACCATATCCACCCATGCTCATACCCATAACATAAATTCGATGTTTATCAATCCGGTATTTTATACACAAATCTCGATACAAATCATCGAACCAATTGACCCTCCACCAGGAGGTGCTAATAGGACATTGCGGAGAAGCAATAATAAAATCGAAGTTGCGCCCTTTCGCAATCAAATTAGGCAATCCATAACGTTTGAGAATATTTAAATCGTCACCTCGATGCGAAAGTCCATGAAGATAAATAATGACCGGAAACGACTCTTTACTACTGGAATAATCAATAGGCAAATACAATAAATATTCGCATTTTATTTTGGGCTTAGATTTATCTTGCGAATAAACTTTTCCAAATCCAACGAGAAAAAGCATCAAAAAAATCAATCTAAATTTCATTTACAGCGGTTTTAAAATAACACATAAAAGATAGCGTGGCAAACAATCAAAAGTACAAAACGTTCAATCTAACAATGAGCCAATTCATTTATTTAATAACATTGTTGTCCGATAAAAGTTAGAGATGGCCTCATCGTCAGCCGACGGGTCGCACAAACAAATGTTTCATGAGTTTTCTTAAGTGGTGAGGGTTTAGTTTTGAGCTAAATATTGAACACAGCTCTTCAATTTAATTGTTTAAAGGTAAAGTGAAAACAAAAGAACTACCCTTTCCAAACTCACTTTTCACATCAATTGAGCCCCCATTTTTTTCGATAAAGTCTTTGCACAAAATCAACCCTAGCCCTGTACCTTTTTCACCTTCAGTACCTTTAGTGCTTTTGGCATAAGAAACAGAGAATATCTTCTTTAGCTGCGCTGCTTTAATTCCAATCCCATTATCTTTTACTGTTACCTCAATTTTTCCATCAAAAACATGATCAAACAATTCGATGCGGCCATTTTGGGGAGTATATTTAATTGCATTTGAAATTAAATTCCGAAAAACGGCTAAAATTGTCTTTTCATCGAATGTTGCTTTAATCTTGGGATTTATATTATTAATAATTTGAATATTTTTCTTATCCGAAATCAATTTTAAATGTTGAACAGCAAGTTGAGAAACATCAAATACCGATAATTCTCTTAACAGAAGCACAAACTCTTCTTTCTGAGAAGTAGCCCATTCTAATAAATTATCGACCAATGAATACATATTGTGAGTTGATGATGCAAATTCTTTTAACATTGCTTTTTGTCCTGCAACTGATGAAATATCTGCAATATCGCTTAAGAGCATATCTAAAGCACCCAAGGGGCCTCGAAGGTCATGCGCAATTATCGAAAGCATTAAGTTTTTGTTCTCATTAATGCGTAGTAACTGAGCATTTTTCAACTCTAATTCATTCTGCATTCTCTTTTGAATAGAAATGTCGAATACAATACCTACCAGCTCAATTGGTTTCTTATTGACATCTCGTTTAATTATAATCCCTCTATCATAAAACCATTTCCATTCGCCATTTTTACAAATTATTCGGTATTCACATTCGTAAGCTTCACTCACTCCATATAAATGATCTCGCATGTTTTGCATAACCATTTCATAATCTTCGGGATGTATTTTAGAAGTAAAAAATTCAAAATTTATTTCACCCGGAATTTCCTCTAAACTATATCCTAGGGCTTCTACTTTTCTAACATTAAAGTCAACCTTATTCTCTTTCACATTCCACTGCCATTTACCTAGGTTTCCACTCCAATCAAATCTAACCTGCTCCTGATATACTAACTCTTCGTTCAATTGAATAAGTTGTTTTTCCAAAGTTGTAACTTTATCAATAAGTTCATCTTTTGATAAGTTATTTAAAGGGTTTTCTGCCATAAAATATTTTTTTTAATCTACTCTAAACCATTAATTATTTTCTGTTAAAACACAACGAACAGATAAGCCAGCCGACTTTCCGGAGTAAGCTCTAACTAAGTCTGAACCATAATAAAACATGTGACGAGTAAAAGCATTCTTATTGTTCTGTGTTGAACTCCACCATTGGCCTCTCTCACCTACATTATAGCATCCATATTTCCCCAGACTAACGCGTCCTCCCTTGGCGCCTCCAGGAGGGCCTGAAAAACCGCTAGTGTTATTTTCATCAGCATTGCATCCAACATTACCAGACTCAGTATCTTCATCATCCCAACCCCACGTAGTGGCCATCGATTTTGCGATATCGGCTCCGGTTCCTAAATAGCCATAACCATTGGCAATAAGATAATCGCTCAACTTGGTCCACTCATCATCTGATGGAACATGCCAGCCTGCAGGACATATTTTTTTTGTATCCACTGCATACCAATTGTACAATGCGCCATATTGGTCACCATATTTTTTCTGATCGTTATCATACCAGCAATAAGCTGGAGAAGTCATATTTTCCCAAATAAAATCATCCGTTTCCAAAGAAATACTCATTTTATCGTTGTAAGTTATGGTCTTCAGATTTTCGGCCATCCATAACTGCTCGCCCAATTGAACAAGTGGATAAACGTTGTTATCGGGATCTTTGCATTCAGCAAATTTGAAAATAATAGTTTTATTTTCGGTGGGGACATCCGGAATAATGGTTCTATAAACTCCAGAATAAGCAGTGTATTTTAACTGATCGCCTTTGTTGTATTGCATCTTAATTGTAGCTTTAGCACTCTTAAGCTCAGGCGATAATGAATAATTATTGCTGAAACCATTGAGCCCAATGCCTACATTACTGGCGTTTTCAGAACAGCTCACTATTTTTCTGTTATAGCTATACGCTTTAGAATGAATGCTTACTGAATACACTCCTTTACCTAATCCAGTTATAGCAAATGAATTCATGCCAACATCAAAATTTATTGTCAAACTGAATATCATACGTCCAGAGAGATCAAATATAGCTATGCTTGCATTACCTGAAACTGGAGTAAAAAAATCGACCTTAGCCTGTTCTCGCATCGGGTTGGGATAAATACGAAGGCAACTATTGTAATTTTTGAGCAATAGAACATCCACCGTAACATTTTTCTGTAGTTGAAGTAAATCTGACCCCTCGATGATAATGCTTTTGCTCTGGGTAACATTTTCTACCTTAATGGAATCAATTGACTTAGCAGCATTTATTGCTGAAAAACTGATCAAGTATTCTTGTCCAAATGAATATCCAAAAGATAAAAAAAACAGTATGCATACAATTATTTTTTTCATCGTTATCGATTTTGAGTTTTAATAAGGTAATATAAGAATTAAATATCACTGTTATTCAGAAAATTCGAAAACATAAAAATTTATTTACCTCTTAACTGGCAACTAATCGGTGCATTAACTTTTCATTTCTAAACCCAAAGTGATTGTTCAATCTACATTTATGTAAAAAAAAACTAATAATTAAACTAATTTATTGCACTTATATTTAATTGTATAAGTACTAGTATCGCACTTTATTTTTTAATAAACCGAGTTGTTTCTAGGCCTTTTGCAGTTTTTCAACCACAGAGGGTTCAACGGTTAACACAAAGGAGACTAAATTTTTTATTCTTTCTTTTCGCTTTCAACTTCTTTGGGATATTGAATGCGCAAATGATAAACATTTTTGAGTTTATCGAGAAAAATCGCCTTAATGTCGTTAATGTCCTTAAAAGTGATGGGTGCATCGTCGAGTTCGTGATGCAGAATTTTTGCATTAATAATTTGGTCAATTATGACTTTAAGTGTTTGCTCGTTCTTCTCTGGAAGGCTTCGGGCTGCGGCTTCAACGCCATCGGCCAACATTACCACAGCGGTTTCGCGGGTGGTGGGGTTGGGTCCGGGATACCTAAAATCTTCCTCATTCACCTGTTCATTGGGATGTTCTTCTTTGTATTTCAGGTAAAAGTATTTTACTAAACCGGTACCATGGTGCATTTTAATAAAGTCGATAACTGGTTCGGGGAGCTTGTATTTTTTGGCCAATTTAACCCCGTCGAAAACATGACTAACAATTTTCTCAACACTTTTAATGTTCGACATTTTATCGTGTGGATTTTTACCTCCAGCCTGGTTTTCGATAAAAAATTCAGAGCTTTTTATTTTCCCAACATCGTGATAAAGAGCGCCCGTTCGAACTAATAATGGATTTCCGCCTGTTTTCACAATAACCGCTTCGGCCAAATTGGCAACCTGCATTGAGTGTTGGAAAGTTCCGGGTGCTATTTCGGCTAATTCACGCAATAAGGGATGGTTGGTATCCGACAATTCGACCAAGGTAACATCCGAAATAAACCCAAACATTTTTTCGATAATATAAAGTAAAGGATAGGTGCTAAGCAACAACAATCCATTGGCTAGAAACCACTTATAAGTCGAATAATCGATGTCCTTTGCATTACCGTCGGCAATGAGTTCGAAGCCAAAATACATAACACAATACGAGCCAAACACCAACAACGAAGTTAGAACCAATTGTCCTCTGCGATGCAAGTTGCGCAAACTAATTACAGCAATTGTTCCCGCAGTAACCTGTAAAAAGAAAAACTCAAAACTATTTGGAGCCATGAAGCTAATGATCAGCATGGTTGATAAGTGTACAAAAATAGCCATCCGAGCCCCTAAAAAAGTTCTGATAATGATGGGTAAAATACAAACTGGCAAGAGGTAGAGGCTCAACGATTGATTTTCGTGTATTAAGCGTGCCAGCACAATCATGGCCAACACAGTAAATAAAATCATTGTAAAATTTCGCTTTTTCCAAAATATTTTACGATTGTAAACCTGCATGTACAGCACAATCATCGTCAAAACAATTAGAATAAGAATCATTTGACCGATAACCACGGTCGATAACCATCCACCATAGGTGCTGTTTCGTTTGTATGCTTGCTTCAACGATTCAATAACCAGGTAATTGTCGTTGTTCACCCAATCGCCTTCAGAAATAACCCTAACGCCCTCCTGAACCACGCCCCTGGTAGTTGACACGCCGGCAAGCATCTCGTTACTTTGAGCATCGTTAAACTGGCGATCGTAAAGAAGATTGGTTGCCAAAAACTCACTGGGATCGAATAGTTGCTTGAAGTTATGAGGTATTTCAAGTTTTTTAATCAGCGCATCAATCGAATCGGAAATTAAAACATAAGCCCCCTTCAATGAAACCAACTGACTGACAGGCACTTTCTTAACCTCATTCTGATTAATCAGGTTGATATAGGTTTTATCTTTAAAGTAATCGTAGTCACTAACAGGCGCTTCGATAATTCCTCGTTGATAAAATTGAATAAATAATGATTCAAACTGCTGCGTAAAAAGTTTAATCTTTAAACGTCCAATATCATAGTCAGCACTAGCTAAAGCTGCTTTTAATTGTTCGTTAAACAATGCCATTTGTTGTTCTTGTACACTATTGTCGATACTTAAGAACGGCACATAATTTTTCAAAACCGAATCGCGTTCGGCAGCCAAAACCTCCTGAGGTTTTAATATCGGGAAATCGAAAGGAGCAATCAAAGTATTGTGTCCCCATGGCTGTCCTTTCTGAAATTCGTATTTAAAAGTAATCTGCTTTGGAATGAGTAAATAAATAACAACAAACGTGAGCAGCAAGAAAATTGCGTAATATAACGATCTGTATATTTTCTTAACTTTTGAAGTTTCTTTGTTCATAATTTCAATTGGTTTTTTGAATAATCAAATTGATCTAAAATTAGAAAAATATTTATCAAAATTCTCCATCGTTAGAGATTATTGTATATTTGAAACATCAACAATATGAAAAGCATTTATCAGGCATGTACGGGATTTCCAACTTAAGCTCAATACCTGTTCGGACTGAGCCAACCGAAAAAAGCGAAATGTGCACTCAAATTATTTTGGGTGAGCATTACGAAATATTAGAAGTAACCAAGAAGTGGAGTCGAATTAAGCTCTATCACGATGGCTACGAAGGTTGGATCGACAGTAAAATGATCACTCCTATTTCTGCCCGTGAATTTTCCTATCTTTCGAAAAAAGATCAGGTAGTTACTGCCGAAGTTTTCAATATTGTTCAACAAGTCGATCATTATCGGAATTTTTTGATTGTTGCTGGAAGCACCCTGCCCCATTTTAAAAAGAAAGATTCGACCTTCAAAATTGCGGGGATAAGCTACAAAATTGAAAATAACGTAGTGGTAAAGCCAGTTTTAACCGATTTGCGCATGCGCATTATCAACACAGCCCTTACCTATTTTAACTCACCCTATCTTTGGGGCGGACGCACACCATTGGGAATCGATTGTTCGGGGTTTACACAAATGGTTTACAAAATATCGGGCATTAAAATTCCTCGAGATGCTTCACAACAGGCTTTATTGGGTGAAAACTTCTCGTTTGTTGAAGAAGCAATGCCGGGCGATTTGGCATTTTTCGACAACGAAGAAGGAAATATTATTCATGTTGGTATTATTTGGGAAAAGAATAAAATAATCCATTCGTCGGGAAAAGTGCGAATTGATAATATTGACCACGCAGGGATTTACAACATCGAAACAAAGCGTTACACCCACCAGCTCAGGCTAATGAAGCGCATAATAACAAATTAACTAACTTTTACCCATCATCTATCCCCAACCGTACTTAACAACCAAAACTTTTTTGATTTACAATGCCAAAAAAGTAACCTTCACCCTATTTTCTGAGCAGAACAGGCATTTTTTTTAACGAAAAATGAAAGAAATCAAACAGAATAGTTTTGGGCAATCATTTAATTTCCTTATAAACTAAAGAGGGCAGCGTCCAAAATAAATAATCTCCCCGCAATGGTTTCCCATCACAAGGAGATTATTCATTAATTTATATTTGAAAAATTGTAGTTTTTAATCGAATTTACGCTTAACAAACCAATAGTCGTGGAACGAGAAAGCCACAGTAAGTTTCATGTACCTTTCCCTAATTAAACCGGCATTAATTGTACCCCTTTGTCCACCTTCGAGGGAAATATTCACCGTTGAATTCGAATTACTGATTGGAAACCCAAGCCCCATAGTAAAACGGGTATCGCTAACTTCGTAATTACGAGTTTTGAAGTAGCCATCATCGTAACGGAAACCAATTCTGTACGAACAACGTTTCATAAAATCGAAGCTGCGCTGTGGCATACGTTCAAGCCCAAATGAAAAAACCTGCCGGTCAACATAATCTCTTGAATTGGCCTGACTCCAAGGAGAAGCTTCGTAATCGAAAGTTACGAAGTATTTTTCCCGATAAGTATAACCAATACCTGCACCGTAATTCATGGGTATTTTATATCGCTGCGTTCTGTCTTCTTTTGAATAGATCAAATAAGAAACCGAAGAATAATATTGAGTTAAATTAGCAGTTGTTGTACCATAAAAGAACTGTTCGGGACTAAATACCCCACCAATGGTTAAGTTCGAACCTTTGTCGCCAAGCGGTGTCGTAAACTGGATTCCTCCTTTAACCGATAAACCAATGTATTTTGTGTTTAATACAAGCACCGATGAATTGCCGGGAGCAGCACTCGAAACAGTACTAATGGCCTTGCTAATTGGCCCATAATAAAAGCTCCCATCAATTCCCAGCGAAAGTTTATCAAACACTTTATAGCCTATCCCTGAAAAAAATCTATTAATTCCACCTGAGCCTTTCCAGTCGGAAACCACGCTACTCAACTCTCCCTCTACCGATTGAAAGGTTCTGAAATTGTAACCTATATCGCTATAAGGCATTAAGCCATAATTAACCATAAACCTGGGCGTAATACGATGACCCAAAACAAGGTGCGAAATATTACCATCATAAATCTGATCTGTTTTATTGCTTGTGCTATTTTGCGTGAGCTTTCCAAAAACACCCATTTCGAATAATACCGAAAGAGAATCGATACCGGTTAACGATGCCGGGTTTTTCAGGTTGATATAGCCCGGGCTTCGCATGGCAAAACCGGCACCACCCAAAGCAAGGTTTCGGCCATAAGCAACATTCGACAAATCGCCAATACCAAAATAGGAATAGGGCGACGAAGTATTGTTTTGAGATAAACACAATAATGGTAATACCAAAACAACAAACACGGTAAGGATAAATTTATTTTTAATGGTTTTCATTATTGTGAAATCGAATTATTGTAACTACTAATGTATAACTTTAATTTAATGTCGTTTTTGGGATGCGAAAAATCACCGATAATTAATTGTGAAACATTCGGTTTAACAGCATCGTATGGCGCAATCAGCAACAAATCGTACAACTGGTCGTAAGTATTACGGTATTCGGTTTGAATAAAATTGGTAATGTCGTAAGTATAATATGATTCACTTGGGAACTCAAAATTATAATGCAACACACCATATTCAACATCTTCTGTTCCAACGGCATACATTCGATCATAAAAATAATTTCTACTATCAACCAAGTTGATAACCAGTTGTTCAGGCAATTGGCTTTTTTCACTAAAAGTACCCTCCAAGGGTTTAATAATAAGCTCAGCTTTAACAATTGCACCAACGCCCAGCGCATAATGATATTCACTAATTTGAGGAATTTCAATTCGAGTGTACATTAAACCTCCTTGTAAAAAAGTAACATTTTCGGTTTCGAGGCTCGATAGTTTTACTCTGTTGGGATTATCGGCACTTGTAATATTTGATCCGGCAACAATCGATTTATCAAAAAAATTTCTGATATAATTATAAGCCAAGAAATTAGTTTCCCTAATATTTTCTTCGAGCGGAAATTCAAAGTATTGATCCCGGGCAATGGTATTATCGCTGTAATAAACCCTCATAGCAGGCGATTTTGAGGAATTAGGACTTGCATCGATTCCAAAAACAAGCGTACTATTATCAAGAGCTGGTTTAATTGAAAGTCCATTAAAATACTCTTCTTTAAACAAATTAAAATCCGAAAGAATAATCGAATCGACAAAAGCCATGTTAAACAAAGTCTGTCCCAATTCATCTGAAAGCCTTATCACCAAAGAATCTCGACAATCATCATCTTCGAGATTAACCGAAAAAGTACCAATCGGACTTTCTGAGCTTTTAAATTGTTTAGTGTTATAAATTATTTCCTTATACGGATCTTCTTTTATTTCTTCAATAACGCGGTATACTTCAAAATTGGCAATTTGGGTAGTATCTCCAAAACTATAACCATCAAGATAAAGCACCAAACAAAGCGAATCGAATTGTGCCGATCGTTTATGCAAAGTAGTGCTACCACATGGGTCAACCCTGAAATAAGATTCACATACTGTTTCGAAACCATACTGATTAACAAATCGTCCTGCAAGAAGACGAGTAGCTCCCGAGGTTTTAAAGGTATCAATAACTGTTGTATAGGTATTTAATGTTAAAGTGTCGGTCATCACAATAGTAGCCGGAGCAGACACAAAATCGGACCCTAAAGTATAGTTAATAGTACTATTATCAAATTCACACCCGGCCAAAATTACAACAAGCAACAGGTACACATAATATTTTACTTTCATTGAATATCGTTTATTTTTCAAGTTTCGGTTTTATTTAATATTGGCAGGTAAACCCTAAAACTCCTTTTTTTTAGCCCACAAATGTATAAATTTTCGACAATTTTCGGTGTTATGCTTCACGCTGAAACCATTATTTAACAAACCTTAACAC
>DATERL010000195.1:0-2137 GCA_035271585.1 Prolixibacteraceae bacterium | reverse complement strand
AGAGGTGATCCCGATAGGTATAAAAAAGCTGCTTAACGAAAATGGAAAATATAAACCACAGTCGAACAGGAGCATAAACAAATGTCAGTTATTGCACATCGCTGACAATGAAAAACATAAAAAGATGTGCGAAACTTGAGTTAATATTAGTTGTAATTTGGTAACCACGAGTGTTCTTTTGAGTAACGCATCATTTGCTCGGCAAAACCTTCGGTATAATCCAGTTTTACATCAATTATATTGCCATCGACATCATTTTCAATCCTATACTTTGGGTTTACAAAGCCGCCATAAGGTGCAAGTTTCAGCTTTTCGTAACGCGCCAACACTTCTTTATGTAAATTGAGTTCAACCTTAACAGCATAATTTTCGACAAGTTTTTTAGCACCTTCGAAATCGCCTTCAGATTTAACGCGTTGAATTTCGGCCAATAATTCGCCAAAAAGTCCCTTTAGTTTTTTATAATCGTTCACCACAAAGTAGGTTTTTCCATCGTTCACTTTGCGCTCAATTACGTTATCGGCTTTGCCGTTTTCATAAGCCCACATGGCAATTAACTGGCGGTTACGCATGTGCGACTCTTCAATATTATCGCCTAGTTTGATGCGACTAAGCTGGGTCAACAATCCATTGCGGATGTAATCGTCGTAGGCTGCTTTATAGGCTTCACCATCGGGCAACAACCCCAATGCAACCACTTTATCATCGCCCATGTAGTACAGTGCGAATAAATCGGCACGGGCTTCCTCAATGGTTGCGCCATAAGCTTTTAGCTCATCTCCAGCCACGCCAGGCAACAATTGACCCGAGCCATGCCCGAGGCATTCGTGCAAATCGGTGTGCAGGTTATCGGCCTGAAAACCGTATTGATGAATGCGATCAACTTCAAGTTGCGATAAAGTAAATTCTTCGACAAAACCATTCCCCTCAGAGGCCTTATCATAAGCGTAGGTTATGTTTTCGATGGTTACTGATTTTGAACCGTGATCGCGACGAATCCAGTCGGCATTAGGCAGGTTTATTCCAATTGGAGTGGCCGGATAACAATCGCCACCCAACATGGCTGCGGTAATAACTTTGGCCGAAACGCCTTTTACTTTTTTCTTTTTGAAACGGGGGTCAACAGGAGAATGATCTTCGAACCATTGCGCATTCGAGCTGATAATTTCGGTGCGTTTGGTTGCTTCAACATTTTTAAAATTGACCACGCTTTCCCAACTGGCTTTCAGCCCAAGCGGATCGCCATAGGTTTCGATAAAGCCATTTACAAAATCGATTCTTGAATCCTGATCGGCCAACCAAGCCACACTGTACTTATCGAACGTTTTGAGATTGCCAGTTTTATAGAAATCAACAAGATAAGCGATTACACTTGTTTGTTGCTGATTTTCGGCCACAGCCAGGGCTTTTTCGAGCCAATACACAATTTTTTCGATTGCTGCCGAATAAGTGTTTCCCACTTTCCACACATTTTCGACCAATTGGCCATCAATTTTCTCCAAACGACTATTCAAACCATACGATACAGGTTCCTGATCGTTAGGGTTTTTCATTGCCGCATAAAAAGCTTCAGCTTCGTGCTGAGTAACTCCCTCGCCCCAATAATTATTGGCCGAGGTTAAAATCAAATCATCACCTTCGGTCTGATTAACGCGTTTTGCATCAACAGCAGGATCGAACATTAAAGGAGCCAATGTTTTTATGATTTCGGATTTTGAAAGCGGTAGTTTCACCTCATCAATTTCGTTTAATACAGCTCCAAAATAGGTCAAAGAAAAGCCAGTTTCAAATTTATCGGTTGAATAATGGTGATGAATTCCGTTCGAAAACCAAATTCGTTTAAGGTATATTTCCAAGGCTTTAAAATCGGCTGTTTCGCGATTGCCATCGTAGTTTTCGTAAATGGCTTCCAAGGTACGGCGAATGGCCAAATTGTGTTTATTGTTTTGATCGAAAATAATGTCGCGCCCTTCGATGGCAGCCTGCGACAAGTAATAGATCATTTCCTTCTGTTTTAAACTCAACTCGTTGAAACCCAAAACGGGGTAACGTAAAATTTTAATATCGGCAAACTGCTCAATAAAATATTGAAAGTCGTCTTTTTCACTCGATTTTTTTTGGGTATTTGGAGTACAAC
>DATERL010000194.1:0-23908 GCA_035271585.1 Prolixibacteraceae bacterium | reverse complement strand
TAATTGGTGGCGGTGTGTGGTTACGCAGAAGAAAAAAATAATAGTTCAAAATATTTCATAAAAGCTTTCGGCAAACATCCTGAAGCTTTTTTGCTTAAAAAAACAGCCCTGCATCTAAGATACAGGGCTGTTTTGATTTTATAAATTACTCTTTTATTCTTTGGATTATACTAATTCAACAATTAAGATTTCGCCTGTTTTGTTCACCTTGGCTAAATTATTTTTAGTTAAACCCTTAAGCGCTTTGTCCCATTTCTTATTGCTTAACCCGACTTGTTCTTTAAGCATTTCAAGCTCAATAGGCGAATTGGATTTTAAGAGGTTCAATACTGCTTTTTCTTCTTCGCTAAGTTCAAGCGCTTTTTTCTCGGGCTTCATTTGCGGGAAGAAAAGCACATCCTGAATTGAAACTTGGTTGGTCATGAGCATCACCAAGCGGTCGATACCAATTCCCATTCCCGAAGTAGGAGGCATACCGTATTCCAAGGCGCGCACAAAATCCATGTCAATAAACATGGCTTCGTCGTCGCCTTTTTCCGAAAGTTTTAATTGTTCCTGAAAGCGATCCAACTGATCAATCGGATCGTTCAGTTCGGAATAGGCATTACACAATTCCTTACCATTTACCATCAGCTCAAAACGCTCGGTAAGTTCGGGGTTCTCACGGTGTTTTTTGCACAAAGGCGACATTTCGCGGGGATAATCGGTAATAAAAGTGGGCTGAATATAGGTGCCTTCGCATTTTTCGCCAAATATTTCGTCAATGAGTTTGCCTTTGCCCATACTATCGGTCACTTCGATATTAAGTTTTTTGCTCACTTCGCGCAATTGCACTTCGTCCATTCCATTAATATCGAAACCGGTGTGTTCTTTAATGGAATCAATCATACTGATGCGCTTAAATGGACGTTTGAAATCGATCACATTTTCGCCCACCTGTATTTGAGTTTTACCGTGCAGGGCAAGTGCCACGCGCTCAATCATCTCTTCGGTAAAGTCCATCATCCAGTTGTAGTCTTTGTAGGCTACATATATTTCCATTACCGTAAACTCGGGGTTATGGGTACGATCCATTCCCTCGTTACGAAAGTCTTTGGCAAACTCGTACACCCCTTCGTAACCGCCAACAATCAAGCGTTTCAAATACAGCTCGTTGGCAACACGCATGTACAAAGGAATATCCAAGGCATTATGGTGAGTAATAAACGGACGG
The DNA here is from genome assembly GCA_035271585.1 of Prolixibacteraceae bacterium. GTDB lineage: Bacteria > Bacteroidota > Bacteroidia > Bacteroidales > Prolixibacteraceae > Roseimarinus. Next base: position 22,695 of record DATERL010000194.1, on the reverse strand, counting down.
GCAGCAGCTCCTCCAGGAATTGGTTGCAATATTGGAGTTTCGACCTCCAAATAATCGCGATCGTTAAACATTTGACGCATGGTGTTGATCACCTTAGTGCGGTTTTTAAAATGTTCGCGCACCTGTGGGTTCACAATTAAATCGACATAACGTTGACGATAACGCATTTCGGGATCAGTTAAAGCGTCGAAAGTATGTCCGTCTTTCTCTTTCACAACCGGGAGTGGGCGTATCGATTTACACAAAAGAGTCAGTTCCTTCACATGTACGGAAACTTCGCCCATTTGTGTGCGGAACACAAAACCTTTTACGCCAATAATATCGCCCAAATCGAGCAGTTTTTTGAATACATCGTTATAAAGGGTTTTATCGTCGCTAGGGCAAATTTCGTCGCGGTTAACATACAGTTGAATACGTCCACTCTCGTCCTGAATCTCAGCAAACGAAGCTTTTCCCATAACACGCTGACTCATCATGCGGCCTGCAATAACTACATCGAACGAAGCATCGCTATTACTTTCAAATTGCTTCTTTATTTGTTCGGTGCTGTGGGTGATTTTATACTCGGCAGCAGGATAAGGGTCAATGCCCATTTCGCGCAGTTTTGTTAACGAATTACGACGGATGATTTCCTGTTCACTCAATTCCCTGATACTCATTTTAAGTGTTCTTTTTATAATTTGGTGCAAAGATAGTAAAACAGTATTTGCTTGCTACTTTACAAGCAAGCAAATGATAAAATTAAGTGTAGTAGGTTGCTAAATGACCAGCTGATGCAAAAGTTTTCTGAACCGAAAGGCGTGCATTTTTGTTTTCATCTCAATCCTCTTAATTTACAAAAAGAGCTTAATCCTTCCTTTTTATTCTATAATCCACAAAGCTAGTATCTTATCAATATAACATGAATTAAAAAAATCTCAGCTATGATATTATCTTCTTGTTCTGCTCTTTAAAAAATTATTTTCAATAAACATTTGAGCAGTCGTCGAAAATAGTTTTAAGTTGAGGAGGGTTTTGCTATCTTTGAAGGTTTTAAAAAGTGCAATACATTGTAAATGAATAACGAAAAAGTTTGGAAAATTAAGCCTCAGGGCGACGTCAATGATATTAAGCACTTGTCGGCACAATTGAATATCAACATGTCGGTTGCCAATCTCTTAGTGCAGCGCAATATACGAACCTACGACGAAGCGAAGGCTTTTTTCAGACCCAAGTTGGAAGATCTACACGATCCTTTTTTAATGAAGGATATGGGCAAAGCTGTTGAACGTTTGCACCAAGCTATTGAACGACAAGAAAAAGTGCTAATTTACGGCGATTACGATGTTGACGGAACAACATCGGTGTCGTTGCTTTACCTTTTTCTGAAAGATAAAATTAAAACAATAGAATATTATATTCCCGATCGCTACTCCGAAGGCTATGGCGTTTCGCCAAAATCGATTGAATATGCTGCCAACAACAATTTTTCGCTCGTAATAGTAATTGATTGTGGCATAAAGGCTGTTGAGAAAATTGCCTATGCACGCACCCGCCACATCGATTATATCATTTGTGATCACCACAATCCGGGCGACCGTATTCCCGATGCTGTGGCTGTGCTCGACCCCAAACAAACCGATTGCAACTACCCATTCAAAGAACTTTCGGGCTGCGGTGTTGGCTTCAAGTTTTTGCAAGCCTACTGCATAAAACACGACGAACCCATTCTCAAACTTTACGATTTGCTAGACCTGGTGGTGGTAAGTATCGCCTCCGATATTGTACCCGTGATTGGCGAAAACAGGGTGTTGGCCTTTCACGGTTTAAAAAAACTCAATTCGAACCCAAGCATTGGTCTTAAAATGCTTATCCATAACTCGGGCATAACAGGCACCGATATCAGCATTAACGATATTGTGTTCAAAATTGGTCCCCGCTTAAATGCAGCCGGACGTATTGAACATGGAAAAAAATCGGTAGAAATGCTGATTTGTGATAATGAAGAAGATGCCCGAATATTGGGCGACGAAATTAATTCGTTTAATGAAATCAGAAAATCGCTCGACAGGGATATTACCCAAGAAGCACTTGACATTATCAACAACGACGAAGAATTGCTTGAGCGCAGTTCGACCGTTTTGTATAACCGTGACTGGCACAAAGGTGTTGTGGGCATTGTTGCTTCGCGCATTACCGATGTTTTTTACCGCCCCACGGTTATCCTTACCGAATCAAACGGACTGGCAACCGGATCGGCTCGCTCGGTAAAAGATTTCGACCTATACGAAGCCGTTGACCATTGTAGCGACCTGCTCGAATCATACGGCGGACACATGTATGCCGCTGGGCTTACCCTTAAAATCGAAAATGTGAAACGCTTTGCCGCCCGCTTCGAAGAGTTTGTTGCCGCTAACATTACCCATAGCCAAACAGTTCAAACCATCGATATCGATTCAAAACTTCAGCTTTCGGACATCACCCCCAAACTGGTTCGGCTACTTAGGCAATTTGAACCTTACGGCCCCCACAACATGACTCCCGTTTTTTCAACCGAAAACGTGTACGATACCGGCACCAGCCGCATTGTTGGTAAAAATGCCGATCACCTAAAACTCGATTTATTTGAGCCCAATAGCTCATCGAAAAAATTCTCGGCCATTGCATTTTCACAAGCCGGCAAATATACGGTGGTTGAATCGGGCGTTCCTTTCGATATCTGTTATTCTATTGTTGAAAACGAATTCAGAGGCAGAACAACTTTACAATTGCAAATCAGAGATATTAAAAAGTAAAAACTTTCAACATCTTGCTTTCTTGGTTTGTTATATTCATTTTAATATGAAAACGTTATTCTAGCAGTCGAAGAAAATACAAGTGAAACAATGAAATTATTAAAAACAATCACACTCTGCGTAATGCTTATTCTAACTATCAATGTATTTGGACAACATGGCATCAAACGCACCAATAATTATTTTTCATATAAAGATCGCGCTAATGAATTTGGAGGCACTGTAAATTTGTCGTATTTCCGTTACGAAGGTAATTTCTCACCCAACTTTCAGTTAGACTACGACCATTTTATTACCAAATTCTTCTCAATTGGAGTTGGCTATGGAATTACATTTAACAATTACATTTACAACACATTTACATTTGATACTTCTTTGCGACTTTTCAATGATTTTACTTTCACTTTCAAACCCGGTTTTTCGTTAAAAACGGCAAAAGGAGTCACACACGCCCAGTACAGCATGGGGGCTTGCGCCAAATACGAATTTAAAATAAGCGATAATATTTACTTGGGCCCAAAATTTGAAATAGCCATTTTACAAGACGATGTTAACTATTTGGCAGGTATTCATCTGGGATACATGTTTTAAAGCTATTGAATCAACTGCATTAATTGGTCGAGATTATTGACCACCACAGCACCTGTTTGCCTGAGCTTTTTAACCGAATGGTGCCCATTGGCAACCAAAATACAAGCACAACCCAATTGTTGAGCTACTTCAAAATCGTGCACGGTATCACCAATCAAGCAAGCTTCATTGGGTTTAATACTCAACTCGTTCAACATGTTTAATCCTAAATCGACTTTTGATGTTGCATAATCGTGCTCCAGCCCGCACACATTTTTAAAATACCGATGAATATTAAATTTTTGCAACAAAGACTCTAATTTTTGCTGCTCAGCTGCCGAAAGAATAAGTTGAACATATCCCTTATCACTGAAAAAATTTAAAATTTCACTAGCCGAAGTATGCAACAATGCCTTATCAACTTTCGCAAAATAATGATCGATAAACTGAATAGCCGGTATTTCAAAGGCTTCTTTTTCAAAATCGAAACCAATGCGCTCGTAATAATCGCGCACCGGAAAATCGAATACCTCGAGGTAGCGTTTCTTATCAATTTGGTCGATACCCCGTTCAAATAACAGCAGGTTTATTGATTCGATGCAAATATCAATATCGTTAAAAAGCGTACCGTTCCAATCCCAAATAATAGTATTAATTCCCTGCATAATTTTCGAAAATAATTAAAAATCTAATTTTCTTATGCAAAAAATGCGATAAAAACTTTTTGGGTGAAAACACAATTCATTTATTCAATGTTTCAATAATTCATTAATTTGAAAACCAACAAAATAGTCAAGCACTAACCAATCAATAAATATTTTCACAATTCTGGCACGATTAAAACTTTGTGCCGTCAATCCATCATCTTTTTTTATATTTACAGCAAATTAGAAATAAGTATGTCAACAAAAAATATAGCGGTAGTTTGTGGCGGCGATTCATCTGAATACGTTGTGAGTATAAAAAGTGGAAAAAACATCTTCAACAGCATCGACACCGATAAATTTACGCCATGGATGGTGCGGATGCGTTTTGACGAATGGGTGCTTATTGATGGCGAAACCATAATTACGACAGTCGATAAAAGTAATTTCAGTTTTACAGTAGCCGGTAAAACAATTGTCCCCGATTATGCTTTTATAATGATACACGGGACTCCGGGCGAAGATGGAATATTGCAAGCTTATTTCGACCTCATAAAAATGCCCTACTCTACTTGTGGTGTTTACGCTTCGGCACTTACCTTTCATAAGTTTTACTGCAACAACTTTTTGCGTGCCTTTAACGTAACGATGGCCCGCTCACGCTATCTCAAAAAAGGCGATCATATTGATTCGGAGCAAATAGTGGCCGACTTGGGTTTACCCATGTTTGTTAAGCCCAGTGCCGGAGGATCGAGCTTTGGAGTTACCAAAGTAAAAACTATTGAACAACTTCTACCTGCCATTAATGCAGCTTATGCCGAAAGTGGTGACTGCCTTTGCGAAGAGTTTATCGGAGGGATGGAACTGGCAGTTGGCGTTATTAAACTCAATGGCGAAATTTTACCACTGCTCCCTACCGAAGTAATCCCAGGCGGCGAGTTCTTCGACTTCAATTCGAAATATACAGTGGGCGGCGCAACCGAAATAACACCTGCCCGCCTACCAGCCCCAAGCATTGAAGAATGCCAGCAATTAGCGCGCAAAATCTATCAACTTATAGGCTGTCATGGCATTGTGAGGGTCGATTTTATTCTAAAAAATAACGAGTTTTACTTTCTGGAAATCAATACTATACCGGGAATGACCGAAACCAGTTTTATCCCTCAACAACTCAACGCCATGGGAAAAACGCTCCAGGATATTGTTGGCCAGGTAATTGAAACCGATTTAAAAAATGTTGATAACTAAAATCAAAAAATAGTCAGGATAGGTCTTTCATTTTTTATAATTTTGGTTCTCTTGTTTCAATTTTTTTGTTCAATTTTTTTTTAATTCCACAATAATGGCCACCACTAATAAGCGAAAACCAACATCTAACATCGATCAACTCAATGCACAGCTAGGAAAATTACCCCCACAAGCAGTCGATGTCGAAGAAGCTGTTTTGGGTGCTTTAATGCTTGAACGCGATGCTTTTGTGGGCGTAGCCGACGTATTAACCGAAGAATGTTTTTACAAAGAAGAACACCGGCAAATCTTCAAGGTGATTCAGGATTTGTCGATGCAGGACAAACCGGTTGACTTGCTAATTGTTACCCAAGAGCTTAAAAATCGTGGATTACTGGAGCAGGTTGGTGGTCCGTTTTACATAACCCAACTCACCAGTAAAGTAGCATCGGCAGCCCACCTCGAGTTTCATGCACGTATTATTGCCCAAAAATTTATTCAACGGGAGCTCATTCGAGCCTGTTCCGAAATACAAGCCAGTGCTTACGATGACGCCAAAGATGTTGACGAACTAATAAACGAAGCCGAAGGAGCTATTTTTAAAATATCGGAAGGGAATATCAGAAAAGAAACACTTCCAATTAAACCCATACTAAAAGAGGCCGTTCACCTTATTGAGGAAGCCAGCAAACGCGACGACGGTTTATCGGGCATTCCATCGGGGTTTGTTGCCCTCGACCGCATTACTTCGGGCTGGCAAAAAACCGACTTGGTAATTATTGCCGCCCGTCCAGCCATGGGTAAAACAGCATTTGTACTATCAATGGCACGCAACATGGCCGTAACATGGAAAAAACCGGTGGCTGTTTTCTCACTCGAAATGTCATCAATCCAGTTGGTAAACCGCATTATTTCATCAGAATCGGAACTTGGCTCCGACAAAATAAAAAAAGGAAATCTACACGGCGACGATTGGGATCGACTGAATAATGCCATCCAAACGCTCGACGAGGCTCCCATTTTTATTGACGACACCCCTGCCCTTTCAATTTTTGAATTAAGGGCAAAATGCCGACGTTTGAAAATGCAACACGATATTAGTATTATTCTGGTCGACTATTTACAGTTGATGACCGTTGGTTCCGACATGCGAGGAAACCGCGAACAAGAGGTGAGTTTGATTTCACGCTCACTCAAAGCCATTGCCAAGGAACTCGATGTACCCATTATTGCCCTTTCGCAGTTGAACCGTTCCGTCGAAACGCGCGAAGGAAAACGTCCTCAACTGTCCGACTTGCGCGAATCGGGAGCTATTGAGCAAGATGCCGACATGGTAATATTTATTCACCGACCTGAATACTATGGCCTTACCGAAGACGAAGAAGGAAATTCACTTCGCAACGTGGCCGAAATTATTATCGCCAAACACCGTAACGGTGCGGTGGGCGATGTTCGCTTAATCTTCAGAAAAGAATTGGCACGTTTTATGGATATAGAACACTATCCATCGGATCTCGATATTCCTGCCGAAATGACCTTCAGCTCGAAAATGAACAATGAGGCTGGTGTACCCGTTATGTCAAATAATTTTGGCTTGCCGCCAAGCGATAGTTTTGGTAAATTTGGCAGTGGATCAAACGATGTTCCTTTTTAATTATAAACAAATGAGGCTTTTATTTTTAAATTTATTGTTGCTGATTGGTTTTTCATCGTTGGCTTCATCTATTTTGATACCAATGGATGAAACCCAGAAAAACCACCTAAAATCTTATGGTATAGCTTACTGGACCCTCGAAAGGGGCGTTGAAGTAAAATGGCTGTTAAATTACAGGGGCGGAAGCTTTTTGATAAGCTACGTTAAAGAAATCGAAAACGAATGTTTTATTCGCGGAGTGAGTCACGAGATAATGGCCGATGGACAGGTTAATCAGCTGATTAACGAAATTTCGAGTCCCTCGCAAAACATGGATGTGGTTCCCTTGCAAAAAGCGCCCAAAATTGCCGTTTACACCCCGCTCACCAAACAGCCTTGGGACGATGCCGTTACCATGGCTCTTACCTATGCCGAAATTACTTATCACAAAATTTACGATACCGAGATATTAAACGGGGAACTCAACAATTACGATTGGTTACACTTACATCACGAAGACTTTACTGGTCAATACGGGAAATTTTACCGCAACTACCAACACATGCCTTGGTATCAGGCCGAAGTAAAATCGAATGAAGAAACAGCCCGAAGTCTTGGTTTTCTCAAAGTTTCTGAAATGAAACTTACTGTGGCTAAAACCATACAACAATATGTTGCCAATGGCGGCTTTTTATTTGCCATGTGTGCTGCTACCGATACCTACGACATTGCACTTGCAGCAGAAAATACCGATATTTGCGAACACATTTACGACGGCGATCCGGCCAGTCCAAATATGGACGATGAACTTGATTATTCACGCTCGTTTGCTTTTCACAATTTTACCATTGAAAAAGACCCTTATCGCTACGAATTTTCCGATATCGACGTTACCGACACCCGCAAAGTAAACATGGCCAACGATTATTTCACCTTATTCGATTTTTCAGCTAAATGGGATCCAGTACCCACCATGCTCTGCCAAAATCACACGCGGATAATTAAGGGATTCATGGGGCAAACCACAGCATTCAATAAAGATTTGATAAAACCCGAGGTCTTAATTTTGGGCGAAAATAAATCGGCCAACGAAGCACGATACATCCATGCGGAGTTCGGCAACGGAACATGGACTTTCTACGGAGGGCACGATCCCGAAGACTATCGCCATCTTGTTGGCGACGCCCCAACCGACCTCAACCTTTACCCCAATTCGCCTGGTTACCGTTTAATTTTAAATAATGTATTGTTCCCAGCAGCAAAAAAGAAAAAGCAAAAAACTTAAGCTATAATTTTAGTGTCTTTTTCGATATAACAAACCAAGCCTCGATTGCCTTTAATCATTGTATTATCGTGATTCTAATATTGTATAACAACAATTGAAGAATTTCACTTCAATTGACAATAAATATTCAATGAAAGTAGTTTTATTTGTTGCGAACTTTAAATTCAGTTAAGCCATGAAGAAATTAATTATTTTAGGAATAGTTTTAATGATTGGGTTGTCGTGTAAAACCACAAAAAAGGCAGCACATCAACCAGCAGTTGATAAACAAACAAATATCGAAGCTGTAAATCAATCGTTCGAAAACGAGACTAAACCAATGCCGGTAGTGGATGAACCCATATCGGTGCGTACCGAAGCCATTAAGATTTACGAGGAAAAAGTTGAAAAAGAAGCAGGCTTTGCTTATTACGTAATTATCGGCAGTTTTTCGATAGTCGAAAACGCTGAAAAGAGCAAGAAAGAAATGATTAAGAAGGGTTTTGTGCCGGTCTTACTCACCACCGATTCTGGCCTCTTCAGGGTAGCTGTTAATCAATCTAATTTCGAAAACGAAGCACGTTCTATAATTAAAGAGATCAGAAGTCGTTTTCCCGAACACAAGGATGTTTGGTTGTTGAAAAAAAAATAATTAGCAAAGGTTTTATGTTTTGGCTTTCGATGTTAAAGTCGATGGACAATACAAAACGAAATTAGGACACAATAGATTTGCCGGTAATAATTTGAAACCGCACTGTTACAACACAATGATTTAGATTATTGTGATTTCGTTGAGCACTAATTATATACAAAAAAGGCTATGAAAAACAATTCTTCATAGCCTTTTCTGTATTCATAAACGGTAAGAACTCATAGAATTCTGCATCGTTTTGTGCTATTATTTCTTTTTTATCGACCAGCCAGTTTTCAATCCAAAAACAAACCATGCCAGGGCAAAAGCCCCTCCAGCAAATATAATGTCGCCAAACATGCGCATCCATCGCAAAGTTTGCATATAAGGTAATTGGAGAAACTCAGCCGAACGGGCATACCATAAGCCATGTTTAATACTGGCTACCGTTTGTAATATACCAACGGGTAAAACACTAATTAAAACCATTAGTGTTAAGCCAATGTTCATGCCCCAAAAGGCTACTTTCACCCAGCGTTCGTTCCATTCCGATTTAATATCCATATCGCGTAACACGAACAGCATAAAGCCAATACCCAACATTCCATAAACACCGAATAAAGCAGTATGACCGTGTACCGGAGTGGTATTTAAACCTTGCATGTAGTACAATGCAATGGGCGGGTTAATCAGGAAGCCGAAAAGACCTGCTCCCAAGAAGTTCCAGAAAGCAACAGCCACAAAGAAATAGATTGGCCACTTGTATGCTTTGACCCATTTGCGTGCTCTGCTCAAATGCATGTTGTGGTAAGCTTCGTATCCCATTAGCACCAATGGAACAACTTCAAGCGCACTAAAGGTTGCGCCCAACGATAGTACTCCGGTGGGGGTGCCAGTAAAATATAAATGATGAAAGGTTCCCAAAATACCGCCCGTCAAGAAAATTGTTGTGGCAAACAATACGGTAGTAGTTGCAGTTTTTGCCCTGATAAGTTGCATGCGCACAAAAAGGAAAGCAACAGCCACAGTAGCAAACACTTCAAAAAAGCCTTCTACCCAAAGATGAACTACCCACCAACGCCAATATTCGGCCAGTGCTAAATTGGTTTGTCGACCCCACATTAATCCTGCACCATAAAACAAAGCAATGGCTGCCGATGCAATCAGAAACATTACCAACAGGTGCTTATTTTCGGCTTTCTTCTCTTTTAATGCAGGCCATATTGCCCTTCCCATAAGGAAAAACCAGATAAACAAACCAGCAAAAAGAAAGATCTGCCAGAAACGTCCTAAATCGACATATTCATACCCCTGATGACCAAACCAAAAGTTCTCGATCAGACCCAGTTTTTGCATAATGCCCATCCATTGACCCGCCAGCGAACCGACTACAATAACCAGCAATGCACCAAACAGAACATTTACTCCCAGCCGTTGAAACTTGGGTTCTTTGCCCGAAATAGCCGGTGCTATAAACAAACCGGTGGCCAACCACGAAGTCGCAATCCAGAAAATGGCCAACTGAACATGCCATGTACGCGACAAAGAGTAAGGCAGCACTTCGGACAAGGGCAAGCCGTAAAAGCCTAAACCTTCAACAGTATAGTGTACGGTTAAAACCCCCATTCCTATTTGTACTAGAATAAGCAATGTTACCACCCAAAAGTATTTCAATGTAGCCTTCATCGATGGAGTTAGTTGCATACCCGACAATGGATTTACCTCCGGAACTTCAAAGCTTTCATCATCTTCGCGACGAGTTGCATAATACCATACCATTAACCCGATGCCGGCCAGTAATACAATCACGCTAAAACCACTCCAAAGTAACAGCGAAGAAGTTGGCGCATTACCAACCAGTTTTTCGGGAGGCCAGTTATTGGTGTAGGTAATATCCTGACCAGGGCGTTGGGTAACGGTTGCCCAAGTAGCCCAGAAGAAAAAAGTATTCATCCAGCTCATACGCTCTTCACCCTTAATACTGTTTGGCGGAATAGCATAGGCCTCGCGCAAATACTGCAAATCAGGGTCGTCCATAAATAACCCTCGGTAATGACTGCTTAATGCTTTAAATGCTTCGGCACGCAAAGTAGAAATGGTCGTGGTTTTTGTTGCCTCGTCATAAGTATTGGCACGCATTTCTTTTTGTAAACGCATTTCAAGCACGGCTTTCTGCTCATCATTGGCATTATCGTATGAAATGCCATACTCGTTTAACGCCAATTTGTCAAGCATGAAAAGTGCTTCGCGGTGAAGCCAATCAGCAGTCCAGTCGGGTGCCTGATAAGCACCATGCCCCCAAATTGTCCCAACCTCCTGACCTCCCATCGATTGCCAAACATTTTGCCCGTCTTTGATTTCGGCCGAAGTCATCACTATAACCCCGTCGGGGGTAATTACTTTTTCAGGTATAGGTGGGGCCTGACGGTATATTTCAATACCATAATAGCCCAAAATACCAAACGATATCACCATTACAAGAATAAAACTTATCCAAAGTGTTTTGGTTTTCATTGTTTTCAATTTTGAATTGTTAATGATAGGACAAATATATAAAATATAAGAAGACCTGTATGTCCTTTGATGAATTTTTTATATCTTTGTGCCGAACAACATAAAAAAAACAATTATGAACATTCAATTAAATACCCCAGTGGGTGAAGTTGTAAGAACCAATTTCAAAACCGCAAAAATATTTGAGCAGTATCGAATCGACTTTTGTTGCGGAGGAAATCAATCCCTCGAAGAAGCCAGTAAAAAAGCCAAGGTTGATGCAGCAAAAGTGATTGACGAAATTAAAACCGTACTTTCACAACACGATCCCGATGCAGTATGGTTTGAACGAATGCCACTCGATAAACTGAGCGATTACATTGTAGATCGCCACCACAGCTACGTTCGCGAAACAAGTCCATTTTTGCAAGCGAAATTACGAAAGCTATGTGATGTACATGGTCACAACCACCCCGAGTTGTTTGATGTGGCGGAGTTGTTTGATCAAACGGCCGGAAATCTTATCATGCACATGCAAAAAGAGGAATTGATACTTTTCCCCTTTGTTAAAAAACTGTTGCGGATTCAATCCGAAAGTAGAAAAATTGCAATCGACGAAGCAAGTGTTCTGGAGCCAATTCATCAAATGGAAGCCGAGCACCAGGCCGAAGGCGAACGTTTCGAGTTAATTGCTAAGTTTACCGGCAATTATACCGTTCCGTCCGATGGTTGCGAAACCTACCGTGTAACTTACCAAACTCTTCAAGAATTTGAACAAGATTTACATCGACACATTCACCTCGAAAACAATTTATTGTTTAAAAAGGCTGCGCTATTGGAACAGGAGTTAAAAGAGAAATAATAAGATGCTTACAAAGAGTACAGAATATGCCATAAGGGCCTTGGTCTTTATTCGGTTAAAGAATAATCAAAACCAACGCCCAGGGGTAATTGAGGTAGCAAGCAAAATTGAAGCGCCTACTGCCTTTACTGCTAAAATTTTACAAACCTTGACCAAACAAGAACTGATAAGTTCAATGAAAGGACGAGGTGGCGGTTTCTTCTTTACCGAAGGCGAAAAAGATTTAACGCTGTACCGAGTTATTGCATTAATGGAAGGCTCATCGGTATTTACACAGTGCGGGTTTGGCCTGTCGCGATGCAGCGACACCAATCCCTGCCCATTGCATCACCGTTATGCTGCCATTCGCGAGGGTTATTTGCAAATTGCCCAAACCGAAACTATACAAACTTTGGCATCAAAGATCGAAAAGGGGGAAGCCGTACTCAACTCATTGACCGACAAACTTTAACGTGCTTAAAAACTTTACTCTTCGATTATGCAACCAGAAAGCCTTACGCACAGATCAGCACCGACAGGTAGTTAGAAAACTTTAATGACACAAGCTTAATTGATAGCTTTTGCTTTATAATTTTACTACTGCTTATTTTAGAAAATATTACAATGGTTCTAAGCGACTATTTGCTGTGGTCTAAAAACATCGAATGAACAAACAAATTGACACAAAAAAATAATAGCTAAATTCATACGTTGAAAACAATTAAAAAAAAGAAAAAATGGCAATAAAAAAAGTATGGATCGAAGAAGGATGTACTGCATGTGGAATGTGCGAAGGTATAGCCCCCGATGTGTTTGAAATGCCCGATTTGGCCGAAGTAAAACAAGGTGTTAACTACTCCGATTACGAGGATGACATAATTGATGCGGCAGAAAGTTGCCCAGTTGAAATTATAAAATACGAAGAAGAATAAAAACAAACTGATCATGAGCGAGTTAATTAACAATTCCAACTTTCGGAAAGAAAAACTAAAAGAGCTAATTCTAAAATTGCACGCCGGGAACGATCCTCAAAAGGTAAAGCAAGAATTAAGAGAAAGCCTTAGTAACATACCTTATGGCGAAGTGGTGGAAGTAGAGCAGGAGCTGATAGCCGAGGGTTTACCCGAAGAGGATATATTGCAACTTTGCGACATCCATGGCGAAGTACTCGATGGAAGTATTGACCAAAGCGGTGCCATGGAAATCCCAATTGGTCATCCGGTTGATGTTTTTATTCAGGAAAACAACGCACTAAATGAAGTAGTTGATAAAACTTACGACCTACTTAACAGCCTTGGGCAGGTGTCCGAAAATGAATTCAAAAAACATGCTTTAGCTCTTCAGGGCTGCTTTAACGAGTTGATGGACGTTGATAAACATTACCAACGTAAAGAATATTTGCTTTTTCCTTACCTCGAAAAACAGGGAATTACCGGCCCTCCAAAAGTAATGTGGGGAAAACACGACGAAATAAGAGAACATCTTAAAGGCTGTATCGAAATATTGAGAGAAAGTGATTTAACCAAAAACGATCTAAAAGAATCGCTCGATTTGGTCTTTCTACCCGTGTTAAAAGAAGTTTCCGAAATGGTCAAAAAAGAAGAAGATATTTTGTTTCCAATGGCCATGGACACATTAACGGTTAAAGATTGGTGGAATATTCACCAGCAAACCATCGAAATAGGCTTCACCTTATACGATCCACAAACCGATTGGAAACCCGAGGGTTTCGAAAATATGACTTCTGAAACTGAAAATACAAAAGGGCTCAATACAGGTGGTAATTTGCAGTTGCCTTCGGGGAGCTTTACCCCCGCCGAACTAATGGCCATTTTAAATACCGTTCCGCTCGATATGACCTTTGTTGACAAAAACGACAAAGTGAAATATTTCACCCAAGGTACCGAACGTATTTTTACCCGCAGCCGTTCAATTATTAACCGCGATGTTCGCTTGTGTCATCCTCCGGGCAGTGTTCATATTGTGGAAAAAATACTCGAAGATTTTAAGTCGGGAAAGGAAGAAAAATCTTCGTTTTGGATACAAATGCGTGGCAAATTCATTCTTATTGAATATTATGCACTGCGTGGCGAAAACGGTGAATACCTTGGTACGCTCGAAGTTTCGCAAGATTTGACCAATGCCAGGGCGCTTGAAGGCGAACGCAGAATTTTGTCGTACAATAAGCAATAAAATTATGGATAAATTAATAATTACACCGAGAACAAAAATAAGTGACCTGCTTGAAGCCTATCCCGAACTGGAAGATTTACTGATTGAAAAATCGCCCCCGTTTAAAAAGCTAAAAAATCTGGTTTTGCGAAAAACCATTGCACGCATTACCACCATTGGACAGGCAGCCACCATTGGGAATCTAAATGTAGAAGCATTGGTTAATTGTCTTCGCGAAGGAGCAGGTCAAAGCAACTTGGCCTTCGAAAACGAAAGCAATAGCCCTTATGTTACCGCTCGTCCGGCATGGTTTAATACTACAAATATTGTTGAAGTGATTGATACCCGCGACATGCTTAACGCTGGCGAACACCCCGTGCATATTGTACTTGCAGCGATTAAAAAGCTAAAAGAAAATGAGCTATTAAAAATAATAGCCCCTTTTTTACCGGCGCCCTTAATCGAAAAAGCGACCAGCTTAGGCTCAGCACATTGGGTTGATAAGCAAGGGGAAGAATTTTACGTGATTTATTTTGCCGCAACTAGCACTATATGAAGTTAAATCAGATAAATCTTTATAAAAAACCACTTAATCAAAAAGCTTAAGTGGTTTTTTCTTTATCGCACTTCAATAAACTAATTACGAATACCGTATATTGAATAAAATATTGGGTTCGTTTGGTGAAACCGATTACTTTTTTTACGAATTTGCAGGTATGATAAAATGTTTATTAATTGGTAATAAAGCCGATACTGAACTTTACGAAGGGCTGATTAAAAATATTAAATACTTCAACAAGCCTGAACTCATCATCATCGATAATCTATTACCTGAGAACATTGATCAAATAATAAACCAACACGATGCAGTATTATTAGTAAGCCCGGTAAGCCAATTGCGATATTTTTTTGAACGCGCCATAAAAAGCAATACTAACCTTTATTATACTGATCAACCATCGTTGTCAATTGGTGATTTAACCTACCTGCTCACTTTACAAAGCGAAGCCAATAACCTGCTGTATCCCGAAGTTATTGAATTAAAACATCCGCTAGTACAAGATTTTATCAATTCAAACTCCCATCATTTACTATTCAGGTATAATAAAACATTTTTTACACGCAACCAAATTCGCTCCACTTTGCTTAATGCATTAGGTTTTGTTACTATTTTATCGCCTATGCAAGTTAAAAAAATCGACATTAACTCGATAGAAGCAACCAACAACGGAAGGCCGGCATTCAGAATAAAGCTCAAAATGTATGATAGTTCAATCGGATATATCTTTTTAAAACAAGGAAGAAACAACGAACACAATATCATTATTGAATCTAAATTGGGGAATTTTGTTTTCAATATGGCCGATTGTTACCTGGAGAACATTCATGGAATTCGCTTTAATTGCGAAAACATAAGCGATGAGGACTTAATTACTAAATCACTCGAAGAATTTGCCATATGTATTATTTTGAATTCAAAACCCCATTTCCAATTTTATCACTACACCTTAGTTGCCCACCTTTTATTTAAAATCGAGAATATGATTGAAAATAATTTCTGAAAACACATAAAAAAAGATAGTTTTGCGCGCAATATTCTGAAGTTGTATTCGTTTTATCTACTGCAATAAAGGGTATATTTTAATTTGACCAATAAAATCAACCTGCATGAATAAGCGCAATCAGGTAGCTAAGTATATGATTTTCGATGCGTTAGCGGCAACTATAGCGTGGTCGTTATTTTACGTGTTTCGAAGAATATATCTCGAAAGTGGAGTATTTCAATATTTAGGCAAAGTACAGCTCGACACCAATTTTTGGATTGCCCTGCTAATTCTTCCACTATTTTGGCTCGCATTTTACTATACAACCGGTTTTTATCGCGATATTTTTCGTCGTTCGCGCTTAATTGACCTTGGTCAAACTGTAATGACTACAATTATTGGTATTACAGTTATCTTTTTTGTGCTTTTGCTCGACGACAATATCTCGACCTACAAAAACTATTATCAATCGTTTTTCACCCTGTTTAGCTTGCATTTTATACTAACACTCGTTCCACGTTTGATTTTATCAACACGTACCATAAAAAAAGTGCATAGGCGTGAAATTGGATTCAACACCTTAATTATTGGCAGTAACGAGCAAGCCTTAAGGCTTTACCACGAGATGACTACAAGCGAAGTTCCAACTGGCAACATCTTTACCGGCTTTGTTAAAATTGACAGCAACAACCAATTGCTACTCGAAAACTTTTTACCTGAATTAGGAACCATTAATGAAGTTTCGCGTATAATCGACGATTATAATATCGAAGAAATAATTCTTGCCATAGAAACCTCGGAACACAACAAGATACAAGAGATCTTGTCGATACTAGACTACCGGAGCATTACGGTTAAAGCGATCCCCGACTTGTATGATATTTTAGCTGGAACAGTTAAAACCAGCACCATCTATACCAGTCCGCTGGTGAAAATTTCAAATGGTATTATGCCGGCATGGCAGGAAAACATGAAACGAATTATCGACATCGTATTCTCAACTTTTGCCTTAATTATTTTTATCCCATTTTTTCCTTTTGTTTACATTGGAATTAAATCGTCGTCGAAAGGCCCTATTGTTTACTCGCAAAAAAGAGTTGGCAAATACGGAAAAGAATTTACGATATTTAAATTCAGAAGTATGGTGACCAATGCTGAACCCGATGGCCCGGCATTATCATCGACCGACGATCCCCGTATTACTAAATTTGGTCAGTTTATGCGTCGTACACATGTCGATGAAATTCCACAGTTTTACAATGTAATAAAAGGCGATATGTCTTTAGTAGGCCCACGCCCCGAGCGGAAATTTTTTATCGATCAAATAAAGAAAGCCAACCCCCACTACCTCCAACTTCAAAAAATAAGGCCTGGTATAACTTCGTGGGGACAGGTAAAATACGGATATGCGTCAAATCTTGACCAAATGCTTGAACGTTTACCATACGACATTATTTACTTAAAGAACATATCGCTTTATCTCGATTTCAAAATCCTGATATACACACTTTTAAATTGCTTTTCGGCAAAAGGAAAGTAATCTTTACTTGTTAAGTGCTCTGTTCTCATCATCTATCATCAATACAATTTGCTCAATCACGTAATGATTATATAGTGGATCATACTCTTCCTTTAAATCGTTTTTGAATATTTTAGCTACACCTTGCCAAAATATTGCCGGAACACCACCCTTAACCTCTTTAATAACCGAATAGCTGGTATTCCCAGTTTCCCGGTCAATGAGCAGCATAAGGTAACGTCCTTCTGAAATGGTTAAACGGCGCAACTCATTTTCATGTTTGGCAAACAGTTCACTCTCCACTTTTCTTACATATTTTCGTCGTTCCTTATCGGTTTCAGCACTCTCAAAAAGTTCGTTGTATATTTCAAGTTCTTTGGCCGCATCGATGGCAAACGGATATACTTTTCTGATTTTTTGAACCATGCGCGAATAACGGCGATAATTGAGTTTTCCACCTCTTTTAGGGTAAATATCAATTTGCTCAAGTCGAATAAAAACCAACGAATCGTTGATGTAACGAATTTTGCTGATGGTATCGATATTGATCACCCCTTGAGCCATTGCTGAGGTGGTAAGTATAAAAAGGAATATCAAAATCAGGTGTCTTTTCATTTTAAAGCTTCAATATTTTACTATCAGAACCTAATCTAACTACAAATATTATGCAAAGTTTTTTAAACTTGCTATTTTTAAAATCTAAAATACTCTTTCAGAAAGAAAAGGCTAAATTTGTGTAATCAATTTACAACGACTATGCCAAATATTAATGTAAATTCCGAAATAGGCTTATTAAAGGGAGTTATTGTACATACTCCTGGACCCGAGGTAGAGAAAATGACTCCGGGCAATGCCGAGCGCGCATTATACAGCGATATTTTAAACTTGTCGGTTGCTAGTTACGAATACCAACAATTCAAACGAGTACTCGAGAAACATTGTAACACCTACGAAGTAAAAGATTTACTTCGTGATGTTATGAGCGATAAGAAGGTAAAAGAAGAATTGTTGATGAACATTTGCAAATCGGAAGGAGTACCTGATCTGATTGAGCCTCTTTTTGACTTGCCCGAAAACCAAACGGCCATGCACCTTATTGAAGGTGTTGAATTAAAACGCGATAACCTAACTCGCTATTTGAGCAACGAGCGTTATAGTTTAAGCCCATTGCACAATTTTTTGTTCACCCGCGACGCCTCAATAAGTATGTACAACAAGGTTTTGATTGGTAAAATGGCCAGTTGTGTTCGCGATCGAGAATCGGTAATCATGGATTCTATTTTTAAACATCATCAGCTATTCAGTGCCGAAACCATTAATGCCGCCACCTCCCAAAACGGGGAACAAATAAAACCCATTCGTATTGAAGGGGGCGATGTGCTCATTGCCAGCGAAAACGTGTTGGTTATTGGCACCGGAATAAGAACATCAACCCAAGGAATCGATTTTATCATTGAAAGCATTAAAAACAGCAAAGCTGGAATTCATCACATCATTGTGCAGGAACTACCCGAATCGCCCGAATCCTTTATTCACCTCGACATGGTTTTCACCCTGCTCGACCGAGATGCCTGTATGGTTTACGAACCGCTTATACTCACCCACAACCGTTTCAGAACTATTCACATTACCATCGAAAATGGCAGCGTTAAAAACATCGTTACTCAACCCAATTTGCTTATCGCTTTGAAAAACGTGGGTATCGAATTACAAGCTATAAAATGTGGTGGCGACGATAACTGGCATCAGGAAAGGGAACAGTGGCACAGTGGAGCTAACTTTTTTGCCATTGCGCCTGGAGTGATTATAGGGTACGAACGAAATATTTATACCATTGAAGCATTAAGCAAACAAGGGTTTAATGTTGTTTCAGCTCAAGAAATTATCGATAATAAAATAAGCATACCAACTCAAAAAACGGTAATTACCATTGGAGGCGCCGAGTTGGCCCGGGGTGGTGGTGGCGCACGTTGCATGAGTATGCCCGTTCAACGCGAAATGATAAGTTGGTAATTTTCTAAAAATAAATTCTTCGACATGCTAAAATTAAAAAACAGTGAACTTAATCGTGTCGATATCGATACTTTTAAAAAATTAAATAAAACACCTATCGTGGTCGTTTTAGACAATATCAGAAGTTGCAACAACATTGGGTCGATTTTTCGCACTTCCGATGCTTTGCTTATTGATGCGATTTATTTATGTGGTTTCACGGCAACTCCTCCCAATAAAGAAATTCACAAAACAGCACTCGATGCCGAAAACTCGGTAAGTTGGAAATATTATAAGGATACAAGCGAAGCCATTACTGAATTAATCGAAAACGATTATAAGATTTACGCGGTTGAACAAGTGGCAAACAGTATCATGCTGCCCGATTTCAATCCATCGGAAAACGAAAAAACAGCCTTGGTTTTTGGAAACGAAATTAAGGGCGTTCAGCAAAAAGTAATTGATTTATGCCACGGAGCAATCGAAATTCCGCAATATGGAACCAAGCATTCGTTCAATGTCTCGGTTAGTGCAGGTATTGTTTTATGGGATGTGTTTAATAAAATTCGGATAAGAAAATTCGACTAGTGTTTTCGGTGGCGGTATGGTTAGTTGCCGATTTCTAAGCACTTTCCTGTCAAGTTACAACTATTCTGGATACGGCAGAAACGCTCGAATACGCACTGCATCAGCAATTAACTATAACGCGTGTTCGCAACTGGGTTTGTTCTTTTTGTCAGTCAATATTAATCATTTTATTTCAATTTATCATATAATAAACTTGTCTATTACTACGAAGAACTAATTTATTTGTGTGCTTGGCAACCCCAATGCCGCCTTAGCGGCAAAGTGGGATGGCTTTGTAAGCTTATTGGCAAGCCAGAGGCGTTGTGCAAATGTGATGCAGCTGCATGCCAATGTGCTTACAAATAGGGATGGTAATTAATCTTGTCTGTTTGTGTGACCACAAATTAACTCTGAATTAATTGTTGTTTATGCTGCTTTTTTATTGCTATTTTACATCTTTATGAACTTGCGAAAGTTGAGAACTCAATTAATGTTAAGAAGTTAAAAACCTATTACGTTCCGTTTTCGTAATTGTTGAAAATCTTTTTCTTCCTGATTATAAATTGCAGTTAAGGGCATTGGTGAATTGATACAACTGTTAAAGCCTAATTTTTCGGATAGTGTTTGTGCTTTTTTAAGCTCCAGCTCTTTGAATTCATATTTTGCAATTAGTCTGCCCTTTCTCATTAAGGCATTGTCTATTTTTGAAATATCGGTATTGAATGAACAAATGATCTGAATATTTAAACAATCAGAAAGTAAACCATCAGAAATATTCAGTAATGCTGCAACAGGTGAATTTCCATCCGTTTCTCTGTCCACAACAATGTTTTCAGCATCTTCAATTACAAAAATTGAATTGGAGTTATCTATCAAAATGGATATTAAATCGGGGTCAGTTATGACATTTGCCATATTGGGAGGTAAGAAAATAACATTCTTTTTAAGTGATGAAATCAGGTAACGAATGTATGAAGTCTTGCCTGTTCCTGGCTTACCATGTAAGAGGACAATTCCTTTATCGTTCTTCTTTGAAAGACGTTTTATTATAGTTTGATGAACTTCCTTGAAATCATCGTTGTAATTGTCCTCAATATTTAATTTTGGTTTTAAAATTTGCATTGTCCTTGTATCAATACCTATTTTTGTTTTAACCAATAATGAAATCTCTGGATTGCCTATTTCCTTTCTTTTTTTAAATTTCTTTACTCCAACAATGATCTCTTCTATTTTGGAAACTTCCGTTTTTCTAAAAAGGAATCGTATAACTGAGTTGTTGGTATCAAAATCAACAATCAGGTCTTCAAATAAGAAATAAAAGATATCGTCAAATTCTGCTTTACGGCTATTTCTACAATATATCTTGTTATAATATTGGTCTTTTATTTCGTTTTTGTATTTTTCAATAAACCAAATATTAGCCTTTTTGCAATTGATATCAATTTCATTCATCAAATTGGGAATAGCATTGAAATGAGCCATAAATAAGGTATATTCATTCAAATAAGAACGATACGTTTCTCCAAACACCTCAGAAAGATTCATCTTATTTGCATTATGTTCTAATCCAAACGAATTCATGTTCTGTTTGTTATGATTGATTGATTTTGTTTCCATACTTTTAGTGATTGAAATTGATGGGATAAAAGTATTGTTGGCCTACGCCAAAATATGTCGCGTAGATCTTTTATTTTAGAATTGTTAATTTAGAATAATATTAGGGCGGAATACAGCTTATAATTCATTTTTAATATTGGACTAATGCCTGTCGATATGATATTTTTAAATCGTTAATCAAGCTTTCAGGTTGTATTACTTTCACATTGTCACCGTAAGAAAGTACTTCCATTAAAAAATCGTAGGTAACATAAATTTTTAACTTAATCCTTAACTCTTCTTCATTATCGATGATGATTTCCTGCGACTCATGAAATGGCAGCGATTTGATGTATCTGCCTTGGACTTGGGAAAAGGAGAGAATAATTTCCTCAACGAATTGCCCTTTTTCGGGACTAATAATTCCAAAACAATGTTTGTAGTATTCGTTAATGTTGAAATCGATCGGGCGCTTGAATTTTTTCTTTCCAATTTCAAGGTGGGTTAACCTGTCGAGGGCAAAACTCTTAATACGATTGTCTTTTGTATCTTTTGCCAACACATACCAGCGGTTCTTAAACTCTTTCAGAGCATACGGCTCACTTACCCGATGGGTCAATTCTTCCTCCCAATATTTTTGATAGGTAAATGTTATCTCCATCTGGTTTTTTATGGCATGTAGTAATCCAAAAAGATTTTCAGTTCCTTGTGGTCTTCGTTTTTCAAAGTGGATTAACCCGGTAAGACTTTCGCCAATATTGAGCGTATTGAAAATGTCAAAAGCTTCGAGGATTCGATCATTTACTTCAGTCTGTTCCGATTCAATTTCGTAAACACGTCTAGAATAGTTGTATTGGATATCGATGTTGTATAATGATCGAATTTCATCCAAATCACGAATAAAAGTTCGTTTTGAGATTGTGAAATTAGATCCTTCGACCTCTGATTGCAACTCTAGGTATTCAGCAATTTCTTTGAATGTTGCAGGGGTTCTCCTGAGCTTACCAATGATTAGGTTATACCGTGAAAGGAATTCTCTTTTTGACATATTGCCTTATTATTTTAGGTTTATGTAATTAGTATTTGGTTTTTTTACTCGCTTTCAAGTTCCTCAATTTGCTTATTGAGTTCGAGCTTCTGATCATACAACCTGTTAGCCTTATTGTAGTTCAATTTTCTAATTGAATTCAGTTCCAATTTATTTATCTGTATCAGTTCTCTTTCAAGT
>DATERL010000193.1:0-12051 GCA_035271585.1 Prolixibacteraceae bacterium | reverse complement strand
TCATATTAACAGATTTTGGTTCTTCTTAATTAATGTTTATAATCTATTATTTGGTATTAAAATATTGTATAATAAAATATTGGATTACACAACTTCTATAAAAAGACAAATACAATTAATACTGATAGCAGCCTTGGTTGCTTGTATATACTTCTTCATTAACCGTTATTTTGACGGATATTTACAAAACCTTATCAATCAAAGTAATTTTATTCAATCATTAATTGTATTTCTTAGTATTTCAAGTCTAATTAATATATTTCACCCATTCACGTTAAGAAAAGAAACAAATATGAAAGATGTAAAAAGTGCAAATGAAATATTAATTAAGAAAGAACAAGACAAAGAAAAACGTAGACAAAAAATAGAAAAATACATAAGATAGCCTAATTATCTATCTGTTATAGCAATAACTATTGTGTTTTTTTACTATAAATATGTAGTTGCAACTAATACAAATGCTGTATCTATTAAAATCCATTAACTATGATATATCATCGCTGCCTTCGCATACATGGGTATATAAAGGATGATTTTCGGGAATTAGTTTATTCATAAAGCATTCAAGGTCATGCCGTACGTCAGGGTCGGCATTTTCGTTCAATGTAAGTGCTGCCGATGTGTGTTGCAATAACAAATTAATTATGCCTGTTGCAGGTAAGTCGTTTAATTCCTGTCTTATAATCGAAGTAATTAAATGAAATCCACTGTTGAAACGAGGGAGGTATATTACTTTTTGTTGTATCATACACGAAGTAATTTATTATTTATGATTAACTATTTATTATTGAGGTGTTATCTAATTTATTGTGTTCTTATTCAATATTTGGTGCTACAATAAATAGATTGTTATTCTTTTTACTATTTAGTAATCATTGTGTTGCGATTTGTTGTGTTGCTTAGTAATTACAGAGCTATATTGTATTTTAATCCAGATATCTAATCATTTATTGTAAAAAAGCATTAACCCAAATTATTTGCTTTCGTACCAACTGGCATACATGCTGTAATTATTGGCAATGCGTTCAATTTCACCTTTTAGTAGCTCTGGGCCAATGTCTTTTATTTTTTTTGCAGGTGAACCAGCATAAACCGTACCCGATTCAACAATGGTACCTTTAGTTACAACTGAGCCGGCAGCAATAATGCTGTTGCTTTCAATAACAGCATCATCCATTACAACTGCGTTCATACCAATTAGCACATTATCGTGAATAGTACAGCCGTGAACTATGGCGCCATGCGCAATTGAAACGTTATTGCCTATGTTGGTTGGCGATTTTTGGTAAGTGGCATGAATTACCGCACAGTCTTGAACATTAACGTTATTTCCCATTTTGATGTAATGCACATCACCTCTAATAACAGCGCTAAACCATACACTACAATTGTTTCCCATGGTTACATCGCCCACAATTGTGGCATTTTCAGCCAAAAAACAGTTTTCTCCTATTTGGGGTGTTTTATCTCTTAATGGAATAATTAAAGCCATAATATTCTTATTTTTTTATGTGTTAATTACTGATAATATGTTATTTCTTTTCATTTGTGCCTGACAGGCAGTGTTTTTCAGTTCGCGCATAGAGGTTGCTATATTTTTCATAGTCAATCTGATTCGTTTTAATCCGAATTTTTAATAATCTAACGATCTGTTGTGAATGTATAAACACAATTGAAACCAATAACGTTCAAACAAAAATAATAAACTAAATATCAACTGGTTTTTAATGGAGTTTTAGTTTGGCCAGTATGATTTTAAAGTTAATATTTTTATTCTTTTTTTTTTGAAAGCAATAAACTATTGATATTTCAATTGAGATGATTATTTTTGCTCAACACCAAAAGCTAACAAAAGTCATGTTTTTTTAATAATTTTGTCATTACAAAATGATTTAAAAAAGCATTGTTTTCAAACCGCGATCAACATTAATTTAGATATAATGATAAAGGATGCAAAAGTAATTGAATTGGATGAAGTAACAATTCGTTTTTCAGGAGATTCGGGAGATGGGATGCAGCTTACGGGAACTTTGTTTTCCGATGTAACTGCTTTGGCCGGAAACGATATTTCGACTTTCCCCGATTATCCCTCGGAAATTAGGGCACCACAAGGAACAGTTGGTGGAGTTTCGGGTTTTCAAGTTCATTTCGGAGGAAAAAAAATCAATACACCAGGCGATAAGGCGCATGTGCTGGTAGCCATGAACCCCGCAGCAATTAAGGCGAATGCCAAATTTTTGGAGCCAGCAGCAACCATAATTTACGATTTAGATTCGTTTACCGAGAAAAATTTCCAAAAAGCCAAATTTGCCACCGATGATCCTTTTACCGAATTAAATTTAATCGATTATAATAAGATAGCGGTGCCTATTACCAGTTTAACCAAAGAGGCTTTGATTGATTCGAACATGGACAACAAAACCATTCTTAGAAGCAAAAATATGCTTGCCCTGGGTTTGGTTACTTGGATGTTCAATCGTCCGCTCGATCTAATTGAAGAGGCATTGAAAGAAAAGTTTGGTAGAAAACCCGAACTGTTACAATTAAATATAGATGTTTTACATGCCGGCTATAATTACGGTATGAATTTGCAACATACAGCACCTCAATATCTGATTCCGGTTGCCGATATCGAAAAAGGAACTTATCGAAATGTAAGTGGCAATATTGCAACTGCTTGGGGATTAATGGCCGGAGCCGAAAAAGCCGGTATTCAGCTTTTCTTGGGGTCGTATCCCATTACGCCTGCAACTGACATTTTGCACACTCTTGCCGAACGAAAAGATTTGGGCGTTAAAACGTTTCAGGCCGAAGACGAGATTGCTGGTGTTTGTACAGCTATAGGTGCTTCTTTTGCTGGTAGTTTGGGAGTTACATCAACTTCGGGGCCGGGATTGGCTCTGAAATCGGAAGCTATAAACCTGGCCATTATGGCCGAGTTACCGCTGGTTGTGGTTAATGTTCAACGTGGAGGTCCATCAACCGGTTTGCCAACTAAAACCGAGCAATCTGATTTAATGCAAGCGCTTTGGGGGCGAAACGGCGAAAGTCCAATGGTGGTTATTGCTGCCAGTACACCGGGTAATTGTTTTAATTATGCTTTTGAAGCTGTTAGGATTACCCTTGAACGCATGACTCCGGTAATGTTGCTCACCGATGGCTTTTTGGCTAACGGTAGTCAGCCCTGGAAAATTCCTTCGATGGCCGATATGCCTAAAATTAAAACCCTTGTTGCTAAAGATCCATCAAAGTTTAAGTCTTATCGTCGTTTCGACGAAACACTGGCCAGAGAATGGGCCTTCCCCGGAATGGAAGGTTTTGAACATCGTATTGGCGGCTTGGAAAAAAATGCAGACGGTGCGGTGAGTCACGATCCTGAAAATCATCAATATATGAGTGAGTTGAGGGCAAAAAAAGTTGCTAATGTGGCCGACATGATTCCAAAAATTGAACCTTACGGATGTCCCGAGGGGGATGTGTTAATTGTTGGTTGGGGTGGAACTTTTGGTCACCTTGTTACCGCGGCTAAAGAACTTTGTGACGAAGGCAAAAAAGTTGGGCACGCTCATTTTAATTACATTAATCCTTTACCTGCCAATACTGCCGAAGTTTTTGCAAATTATAAAAAAATTGTAGTTTGTGAATTAAACTTAGGCCAATTCTCAGCTTATTTAAGGGATAAATTACCACAATTCAAATACGACCAGTACAATAAAATACAGGGTTTACCTTTCTCGGTCGAAGAAATTAAATTAAAAGTGAATAAATTATTGGAGGAATAACGATGACTGAATATACATATACCGCAAAAGATTTTAAAAGTAGCAGCGAAGTTCGTTGGTGTCCGGGTTGTGGCGATCATGCCATTATGAATGCCGTTCAACGTGTGATGGCCGAATTGGGGCTTCGTAAAGCCGATTATGCTGTTATATCGGGGATTGGTTGTTCTTCACGTTTCCCTTATTATATGAATACTTACGGGTTTCATACCATTCACGGGCGTGCTTCGGCCATTGCTTCGGGAGTGAAAAGCGCCAACCCAAAATTGCATGTTTGGCAAATTACTGGCGATGGCGATGCTTTGGCTATTGGTGGAAACCACTTTATACACATGGTGCGCCGTAATGTCGATATCAACGTTATTCTTTTTAACAACAAAATATACGGCCTTACAAAAGGTCAATATTCACCAACCACCGACCGTGGACAAATTACTAAATCATCGCCTTATGGAACGGTCGAGGATCCATTTATTCCCGGACAATTGGTGCTGGGCGCAAGGGGTACTTTTTTTGCCCGCAGTATCGATGGTAACATGAAAATGACACAGGAAATACTTACCGAGGCTGCTAATTTTAAAGGAACATCGGTAGTTGAGGTGCTTCAAAACTGCGTGATTTTCAGCAATGGAATTCACGAGGAAATCACCAAAGGAGAAGACCGCGACGATAAACAGATTTATCTGAAGCATGGCGAAAAAATGATTTACGGTGTTAATAAAGACAAAGGGCTTGTTATTGAAAAAGGTAAGTTGAAAACCATCAAAATAGGTGAAGACGGATATACCCTCGACGATGTATTGGTGCACGATGCCAAAGAAGAGAGCCTTTACATGCAAGCTGCACTTATTCACATGACTATACCTGAATTTCCTGTTGCATTTGGTGTGATTAGGGCTGTTGATACTTTAACCTACGATTACGCTATGGAAGCGCAAATCGAAGAAGTGAAGAAAAAAAGTAAAATAACCTGTTGCGATGATTTATTTCGCAGTGGAAATACCTGGGAAGTATAAGAATATTACAACATGAAATGTTAACCGTTTAAGAATCATTCTTAAACGGTTTTTTTATTTGTTTTATTCCTATCTTGGTGTCATAAAACCAAATATCTTAATTTATGAAACCAACTCGACTCTTTGATCTCCTCGATCGTAACATGTCCCTTTTTCCTGATTCCGATGCCTTGGCTGAAAAACAAAACGGCATTTGGGTGAAATATACCTTCCGGCAATACAACGAATTCGCCCATTGGTTTGCCCTAGGTTTATTGGAGCTGGGATTTAATAAGGACGATAAAATAGCTACCATCACACATAATCGGCCCGAATGGAATTTTGTGGATGTTGGCATGTCGATGATTGGTGTTGTGCATGTTCCGGTTTACACTTCGCTTAATAACGATGAATACCGCTACGTGTTTGAACATTCGGATGCTCGCATGATAATTGTAGCCGATATTAAATATCACCAAGCCATACAGCCCATTTGCGAACAAGTTCCAAAAGTTGAGTACTTGTTTACATTCTCCAAATCTGAAGGTGCTAAACATTGGCTCGATGTGGT
This sequence comes from Prolixibacteraceae bacterium, assembly GCA_035271585.1. Classification (GTDB taxonomy): domain Bacteria; phylum Bacteroidota; class Bacteroidia; order Bacteroidales; family Prolixibacteraceae; genus Roseimarinus. The sequence goes on along the minus strand of DATERL010000193.1, from coordinate 6,706 downwards.
GGAGTTGGGGAAAAATTGTAAGCCCGAAACCATTAAACAACTCGAAACTTTAAAGAAAGAAATATTGCCATCAGATGCTGCCGCCCTTATTTACACTTCGGGCACCACGGGTACATCAAAAGGGGTGTTGTTGTCGCACCAAAATTTAGTGAGCAATTTTTTAGCGGCGGCCAAAGTCTTTAACATGGGCCTTGGCGATCGTTATCTCAATATCCTTCCACTTTGCCACGTGGGAGGTCGAATGGGGAATTACCAAACTCAATATGTTGGGGCTTGTATTTATTTTGCCGAAAATATGGGCACTATTGCTGCCAACCTAAAAGAAATTAAGGCCACCGGTTTTGATGCCGTACCGCGTATTATTGAAAAAGTTTTCGACAATGTAATGGCCAAAGGGCGTGGATTGACCGGTTTTAAAAAGAAAATCTTTTTTTGGGCGGTCGATTTAGGCTTGCGCTATGAGCCTTTTGGCGCTAATGGTATTATTTACGAACTGAAACTGAAAATTGCCGATAAACTTATTTTTAGTAAGTGGCGCGAGGCATTAGGTGGATGCGTAAATTTGGTTGGTTGCGGGGGAGCCAGTTTGCAAAGCCGGCTCGAACGTGTATTCTGGGCAGCGGGAATTAAAATACTTAACATGTACGGCCTTACCGAAACTTCACCTATTATTACCATTAACCGGCAACAAAAAGGTGCGTGTAAATTAGGTTCGGTAGGTGTTTTAATCGATGGGGTAGAAGTGAAAATTGCAGACAGTGGTGAAATTTTAACCCGGGGCGAAAACCTGATGATTGGTTATTACAAAGATGAAGCACTTACCCGTGAGGTAATTGATAACGAAGGCTGGTTCCATACTGGCGACGTGGGACATTGGGAACAAGGTAAATACCTGTGCGTTACCGATCGGATCAAAGAAATATTCAAACTTTCGAGCGGTAAGTATGTGGCACCTCAGCCCATCGAAAATAAGCTCAAAGAATCGCCTTTTATCGATCAGGTAATGGTGGTTGGCGAACATCAGAAATTTGCCAGTGCCTTGTTGTTGCCCGATTTTAAATACCTGAAAGAGTGGTATAATCAACAGAAATTTGCAAACGGATTTAAAAATTCCGAATTGATAGCCTTACCTCAGGTTAAGCAAGTTTTTACAGACGAAATTGCGCGCTTGAATAAATCCCTTTCTGAACCCGAGCGCATTGCACGTTTTCGTATTGTATCCGACGATTGGTCGCCTACAACAGGCGAGCTTTCGGCCAGTTTAAAGCTAAAACGAAAAGTTATTGAGGCAAAATACAAAGTGCTGCTCGACGAGATTTACCGACACTAAGCCAAACTATTAAGCAACTTACGTATGAGAATTATTGAAGTAAATAACCAACAGGCCGCAAAGTTATTTCACGATGTGGGCCGAATTATCTATAAAAACGACAATACTTGGGTTTGCCCCATCGACGAAGAAATTGAAGCCATTTTCGATCCCAAGAAGAATGTTTATTTTGAGCATGGCGATGCTGCGCGCTGGCTGCTTTACAACGATAACGAACAACTTATTGGACGGGTTGCTGCTTTTATCGACAAAAAAATGGCCCTTAAACACGAGCAGCCAACCGGTGGTATGGGTTTTTTTGAATGTATAAACGACAAAGAAGCTGCCTTCGTATTATTTGACATGGCACACGAATGGCTCAAAAAAAGAGGAATGGAAGCGATGGATGGGCCTGTCAATTTTGGCGAAACCGATAAGTATTGGGGACTTTTGGTCGATGGCTTTACACATCCTTCGTACGAAATTCCCTATAATCATTCCTACTATCAAGCTTTATTCGAAGCTTATGGCTTTCAAACCTATTATAAACAGGAAGGTTTCCACCTCGATATAACCAAGCCACTTCCGCCCAAGTTCATGAAAATTGCCGAATGGGTATCGAAAAAACCCGACTATACTTTTGAACATTTCGATTGGAAAAAAGCAGATAAGTATGCCGAAGATTTTTGCATGGTATTCAATCAGGCTTGGGCTTCGTTTAAAGATAATTTTGAACCACTCGAAGTGTCCTACATTAAAAAAACACTCAACAAAGCCAAAGCCATAATCGACGTAGAATTTATTTGGTTTGCCTATAATAAAGACAAACCCATTGCCATTTATTTCATGTATCCTGATGTAAATCAGATTTTTAAAAAATTAAACGGTAAACTCAACTTACCAGCCAAGTTGAAATTCCTATATTATAAAACCACTCAACCCATGACCCGCGCCCGTGGTGTGCTTATGGGTGTTATTCCACAGTTTCAGGGCTTGGGTATCGAGTCGGCTTTTATTTATCATGTGGCTGTAGCAATGGCCAAAAGACCGCAATATACCGAAATTGAATTTTCGTGGGTAGCCGATTTCAACCCCAAAATGCGGAAAATATTTATTGCCGTGGGCAGTGTGCCAGCAAAGCACTACATCACTTATCGCTATTTGTTCGACCGCGAAAAACCCTTTAAACGATACCCAATTCCCGAATAAAAAATTATTTTTCTTTATGATAACAGTCCGCTTTTTTTTATACATATTTATGTGAATGATTGATGTGTTGTTGTTTATGAATTAATTGAGTGTTTGTGAAAACAGTCGGATATTAACATTTTACATTTTGGCTCAATACTAACATCTCATAATCTAACGATCTAATAATATGAATTACGATATCATTATTATAGGCTCAGGTCTTGGCGGCCTTACCGCGGGAGCAAAACTTGCCAAACAAGGCAAAAAAGTTTTATTGCTCGAGCAGCACGATCGTCCGGGTGGATGTGCAACTACTTTTAATCGTAAAGACTATACTTTTGAAGTGGGTTTGCACGAAATGGATGGCCCCCATGCAAAAGATCTCAAAGTGAGGATATTCAAGGATTTGGGGCTTAACGAAAAAGTGACCTTGCTCAATGTACCCGAATTTTATCGTTTTGTAAACTCGCGCTACGATGTGGTGGTGCCGCATAATCCCGATGAGGCACAAGAAAAGCTAATTGCTCTATTTCCTGACGATGCCGAAGGAATTAAAACCTATTTTTACTATTTGCTAAACTACCGAAAAGTGATGGCTGAATTATCGGAAAAACCTGAAAAAAATTTAGGCGAATTTCTCGACCAACACATTGCTAACAACGATTTGAAACTCATTTTACTCGGTAATTTGGGATATTTTCACGACGATCCGTATTCCATTTCGCTCAATTATTACCTCATAGCGCAAGGGAGTTATTATGGTGGAAACGCTAGTTTTATCAAAGGTGGTTCGCAAATGCTTTCGAATGCTTTGGTCGAAGTTATAGAAGAAAATAATGGCAAGGTGTTGCTGAATAATATGGTTAGCGAAATTATTTTTGAAAACGAGATAGCTGTTGGAGTGCGTTATCAAAATATAAATGGAAAAGAAAAATTGACTTTCGATGCTTTCGCTTCCGAAGTGATTGTAAATGCTTCGGTACCGGCGCTGGCTTATAAATTACTACCCACCAAAATGGGGAAACAACTTTCGTCTAAAATTGAAAATAATAAAATTGGAGCATCGTTGCTCACCGTTTATTTTGGGTTTAAAAAATCGCTCAAAGAAGTGGGCAACAAGTATTATTCTACTTTTATTTACGATGCATCGGTAAAAACACAACACGATATAATTAAGAACAATCATGCCAGTTTTGATACAAGGAGTTTCACTTTGGTCGATTATAGTCAGGTTGATTCGGCATTGGCGCCCGCCCCAAAGAGTGTGGCAGCAGTGTGCAGCATCGATTATTTAGCCGATTGGGAAGGCCTTGACCGAAAGGCCTACTTGAAAAAGAAAAGCGATGTGGCCGAAGCCATCATTTCACGTTGTGAGCAGTTGATTCCTGGATTTCGCGATGCACTTGAGTATGTTGAAGTGGGCACGCCCTTAACGGTAAAACGATACACTTTAAACCCCGAGGGTGCGGTGTACGGTTTTGCTCAAAACCCCGACAAATCCATTGATTTCCTTTCGGCATTGCCCGCAAATGTTTATGTGGCCTCGGCTTGGGGCAAATTCGGGGGCGGCTTTTCTGGTTCAATATACAGTGGCTATATGACCGCCATGGATATAATGAGAAAAAGGTGATTTTGTATGTGTTTAGTTATATCTTAATTCATAAATTTGGAGTTTTACAGAATAAGTTGACTGAAAAAAGATTAAACAAAAATGTTTATTTTTAGGCAAGTTTTATTAAAATCGAAAGTATGTTATCCTAAGTGTAGTTTACAATTAGTTTAAATATTAATAAATAAAAAAAATAGTTATGTATATTAAACAAGTTAACTGGAAAATTAAATTGGTGTTTATTGCTATGGTGTTAAGTTTAAGTTTTTCATGCAAGCAATCAGTCCCTACTCAAACAATTAACCCATCGGGGTTTGAGATTAAACGGGGGGTTAACCTGAGCCATTGGTTATCACAAGATTTTGGTTGGGCTCCTAAGTATGCTTATATTAATGAAAATGACCTGAAATTTATTGATAGCATAGGTTACGATCACGTGAGAATTCCTATTGATGAACAGGAATTGTGGGACGATAGTGGAAACCCAATTCAAGAAGCATTTGATCTTTTGATTAATTGTTTGAATTGGTGCGAAAAGTATAACCTAAGAGCCATTGTCGATTTGCACATTATCCGTTCACATCATTTTAATGCAGAAAATGAAGGTGGGGCGAATGTGCTTTGGGTCGATACTGTTGCTCAACAAAAGTTTATTGAACTCTGGATTCAACTTTCCGATGTGCTACACCAATATCCTAATAACATGGTTGCCTATGAATTATTAAACGAAGTAGTAGCTCCAGAACACGATGATTGGAATAAACTATTAAATAAGGCAATTGCAGCTATTAGAGAAAAAGAACCTGAAAGGGTATTAATTGTTGGTCCTAATTTATGGCAACAAGCACCTAACTTAGCTTACTTGGAATTGCCTGAGGGTGACAAAAACATAATTCTTAGTTTTCATATATACGATCCCTTGGCTTTTACGCATTATAAAGCAAGTTGGACTCCAGCCGGAAGATACAACGGTCCGGTACATTATCCGGGGCAGATTATTGCTGATGCTGATTTTGAAGAATTGGTGGAAAATACCGATTTGAAATTGATCAATGATATTGTTAATGCACGAAAGTATTATGATAAGGAAAAACTTCTTGATGTATTTAAATCAGGTATTGAATTTGCTAAATCAAAAGATCTTCAACTGTATTGTGGCGAATTTGGTTGTTTAGCAACAGTTGAAAGAACCGACAGGCTTCAATATTACTCAGATATTGTTGATGCGTTTGAAGAAAACAACATCGCATGGTGTAACTGGGAGTATAAAGGTGACTTTGGAATTTATCATTTTGACAATGAAAAGTTGATCTCTTTATTGCCCGATTTAGAATTAATAGAAAAACTGCTTGGCAGGGAGTAACCTTTAATTAAAAAATGGTTCAATTAAAATAGCCACACATAACGATATAACACCGAAATTAACAAAGTTAAACTGTGCCAGTAAAATCGTTAATTGTCTGTTCTATACGCGTTTGTACTCGTGTTTAAGTTTATGATGGGTTGATTTTTTTGTGTTTTCTATAAATTTTAGTATTAATTAAAATAATTAAAAAGATGAAAGTATTAAGTGAATTTAAGGCCTTTGCCATGAAAGGAAATGTTATCGATATGGCAGTGGGTATTATTATTGGGGGTGCTTTTGGTAAAATTGTTTCTTCAATAGTTAACGACATTATTATGCCCCCAATTGGCCTATTGGTTGGCGGTGTAAATTTTACTGATTTAAAGTTTGTACTGAAGGCAGCGATTGAAGATAGTCCTGCGGTTACTGTAAATTATGGTAGTTTTTTGCAAGTGACTTTCGATTTTCTGATTATTGCATTTGCAATATTCATGGTTATTAAAGCGATGAACTCTGCTAAGAAAAAAGAGGCAGAAGCTCCTGCTGCTCCAGCTCCAGCACCTGCACCATCAAAAGAAGAAGTACTGTTAACAGAAATACGTGATTTATTAAAAAAACAATAATCAAGTGGTAGAATGGCATATAGTTAATTGGCGAAATAGTGGTTTATCAAAGTATTGTACTTTTATTCAGCTCAATTTTTAGCATGATGTTAAATTGCTTTTAATTTGCCAATTAGCTATATATCAATTTAATAACTTTGTCTTACTACTGCTCGTTTATCTTAGTTGTATTTGTCTGCACCGATTTGTCTGGGAGGGGTTTGTGAGTTCTTTTTTTTAACAGCTTGCCTTGTATAGTGCTGAAAAAGCATCAAAATAATTAGCTTAATTATTAGAGGTTTAAATCTATCCATAATCGGTTTCATCGATTGTGACTTTTCTAACAGTGAATTTCCAAATCAATATAATCTATCATCATTAAAATATTTTTTATTTTAAAATGTTGACTTGTTATCAGGTTTTAATACTCCAATCGGCTAATTTGTATTTCAAAATGTCGTTTGTTGTTATTGACTATAATTGAAGAATAACTTTAAGTGTGTTGAAAAGTTAATTGAGAATTTTCATTCATTTAAACTTTTCACCGTTCAAATTTGTCTTATAAACCATACAGATGTCATTTAATGTTGGGACGATATTTTATATTTTTAAACATTGTTGTCCGGTAAAATAATAAAACACAAAACAGA
>DATERL010000192.1:0-34796 GCA_035271585.1 Prolixibacteraceae bacterium | reverse complement strand
TATATTATTGACCTCAATGCTTTTATCATTTTTTACATTGAACTAATTTAAAGGTTATGCGAAAATACATTTTAGGACTATTGCTTTTAATTTCAATAACAACTTTAGCCAATAATCCCCAACGTGAGCTTTTTCGTGGAGGAATGTTTTTGCATACCGGCTATGTAAAAAACAAACTCAATTCTCCATCGGTAAATGGCTTGGTAACAGGTATTGGCGGAAAAATTACCTTCAGGTTAGGCGAGCATTTCAGAGCAGGCACCGAAGGCTATGTTTCAAATTATGGCTATGGTGCTAACGAAGGACAATACAGTTTGGGGTGGGGCGGTTTGTTGGCCGAATACCAGTTTAACGATAAACGAGTTGTTCCGGTTATGGGAATTACTATTGGAGGTGCCAAAATACGTGATTTATACATGCTGTCAGGTAATTTTAATGATAACCTAGCCGATGTAGCTATTTACAAAGTGTATTCATCATTTATATTAGCACCCCAGTTTGGTCTGGAGATACGCATGTCCGATCATATTAGCCTGACAACAAAAGTTGATTATGTGCTTTACCCGGGCATTGATTTTTCAAATGAAGTAGCCAAAGGGCCAAGGTTTTATTTTGGGATAATGTTTATGCGTTAGTGGATCACCGTTTTTTCAAATAATATTCAGGCTTTATCTTCGTTTTACAAATACCTAAATCAAAAAAAAACCGTTATTGCTTATGGTAAAAAGTAATGTTCAACATGTCGCCGAAAATCTTTACTTTTACCCCATGTTTTAATTTTGAAAAATGCAGCATTACAATAAAACAGCATTATACTTGGTCGTTATTTTGTTCCTGTTGGCAGGATGTTCCTCGTCGAGGTTATCAAATTCTGCTGCCAAGACCTACGATATTGGTGAATATCATTTAGCCATCGATAAGTATTTGAAATCGTACCGAAGTGAAAAGGATGCCCAAAAAAGGCTTGAATTTGACTATCAGCTTGCTAATGCATACTGGCACATCGACGATTACAAGAAAGCCGAGTTACGGTTACGAAATTTAATCCGGAAAGAATATCCCGATAGTTCGTTATTGTTGAAATATGCACATACCCTAAGGTATAGCCAGAAATACGATGACGCAATTGAAAATTACACTCAATTTTTAAAACTATACCCCGATAACCAGGAAGCTAAAAATGGGATCGAATCGTGTAAAATAACACCTGAATGGGCTGAAAAACCTACTCGTTACGAGGTAACTCATGAGCGCCTGCTTTGCTCGCGCGATGCCGATTATTCGCCGTTTTATGCCACTGGGCTCGATAACAGTATTGTATTTACTTCAACCCGCGAAGGTGCAAGTGGTAAAAAGAAAAGTGCCATCACAGGGCAACGAAATGGAGACATTTTTAGGTCGAATTTTGATATTCAAAGACAGCGTTGGGAAAAACCTACCCTGATTGAAGAAGAAATGTTAATTAATACCAATTTTGACGAAGGTGTAGCTTCGTTCAGCAAAGATGGGCAAACCATGTTTTTTACCCGTTGCGAGTTCGACCGGAAAGGATCGAAAGGTGCGGCGATATTCAAGGTGATTCGAAGTAAGGATACTTGGGCCGATGCTGAAAATTTGAAAATTGTATCCGATAGTCTAATTGCTGCACACCCCTCAATATCGTACGACGGACTTACCCTGTATTTTGTTTCGGACATGGAGGGCGGCTATGGCGGCAAAGATATTTGGAAGGTGGAACAACTCAGTGAAGGATGGGGACAACCCATTAACCTTGGCTCCGAAATTAATACACCCGGCGACGAAATGTTCCCTTTTATACGCGATAACGGCGAACTTTATTTTTCTTCCGATTATCATGTTGGAATGGGCGGTTTCGACATTTTTAAGGCCGTTTTTGATTCAAAAAGCAAACTGTGGAAAGTTTCGAATATGAAAGCGCCTATTAACTCACCCGGCGACGATTTTGGTATTGCTTTTGTTCCAGGGCGCGACCAGGGAATGTTTACCTCGAACCGAAAAGGATCGCTGGGCGACGATTTATATTCGTTTATATTGCCCCCGAAAATTTATAGAACCGAAGGTGAAATTGTTGATTCGGAAACCGAAAGTCGTGTAAACAATGCTTACCTCAGGGTAATTGGCACCGATGGTACCATGCTCAAAGTACGTTCAAACGATGGTAAGTTTCAATACCGAATGGCTCCCGAAACGGATTACATTTTTGCTGCGTTCAAAGAGGGTTATCTCAATGCAAAACAAATTATCAGCACTACCGATTTGCCCGAGAGTAAAAATTTTACCATTTCGCTCAACTTAACCCCTACCGATGCCCCCATCAATGTAGATAATATTAACTACGAATTTGCAAAAGCCGATTTGTTGCCCGGTTCAATAACGGCACTCGATAGTTTAGTCGATTTGTTGGATATTAACCCAACCATCGTGGTTGAGATCATGTCGCATACCGACTTTGTTGGTTCTGACCAGTTTAACTCCGAGCTTTCGCAAAAAAGAGCACAAGGAGTGGTAAACTATCTGATAACCAAAGGTGTTAATCCAAGGCGTTTGGTGGCCAAAGGTTATGGCGAAACATGGCCCAAAGCCATTACCCGTAAATTGGGTAATCAATACGATTTTTTAAAGCGTGGCGATGTACTTACCGAAGCTTTTATAATGAAATTGCCCACCGACGAGCAACAAGAAATAGCCAAAGCCATAAATCGCCGTACCGAATTTAGGGTATTGAGCAATGATTTTAGAGATTAATACAGTATTGGTAATTATTTATTCTAGAAATGTATCAGGAATTTGCTTGGTGGTTGATGCGCCAAGTTCTTTTATCTTTTCGACCCTACGCACTAAGTTGCCCGAACCGGTGTGTAATTTTTTACTGGCTTCGTCGTAAGTTTTATTAAGGCTGTCAATACCCTTTCCAATCTTTTCAATATCGTTGATAAACCCTACAAATTTATCGTACAATGCACCACTTTGACGCGCAATCTCAAGCGCATTCCGAGTTTGGTTTTCTTGTTGCCAAATTGAAGAAATGGTGCGTAATGTTGCCAGCAAGGTTGATGGGCTTACAATAACAGTTTTATTTTCCCAAGCATAGTTAAACAGTTGTTGGTCTTCTTCAACGGCAATGCTAAACGACGATTCTATGGGAATAAACAATAAAACAAAATCGGGCGAGTTGATTTGAGGAGAGCTGCTGTAATGTTTCATGTTCAGCTCCTTAATGTGAGTTTTGATCGAAATGAGGTGATCTTTTACATTCTTTGATCTTTCTTCAGGTGTCTCAGCATTCACCAAACGCTCGTAGGCCACCAGCGATACTTTCGAGTCGATGATAATATGTTTCTTGTCGGGCAAATTCACCACCACGTCTGGTCTGATGGTTTTTCCCTCGGCATTGGTAATTACTTTTTCGCGTTCAAACTCTTGCCCTTCGGTTAGTCCCGAGCGTTCAAGAATACGTTCGAGAACAATTTCACCCCAGTTGCCTTGTTTTTTAACATCGCCCTTGAGCGCGCGGGTAAGGTTGTTGGCTTCATCGCTGATGCGGTTGTTGAGTTCGTAAAGTTTCTTTAATTCTGCTTTCAGGTCGGTCTGGTCTTTAAGCCCTTTTTCGTAGGTATCGTCAACCTTTTTTTCAAAAAGTTGAATTTTTTCTTTTAATGGAAGTATCAGCTCTTGAATTTTTTTATGGTTAACTTCCGAAAAGTCTTCGGTGTTTTTCTTTAATATTTTATTAGCCAAGTTTTCAAAAGTAGTTATTGCTTGTTGATGAATTTTTTCAAATTCTTTGGCCTGTTCGCTCAGTTTTTCTTTTAAATACTGGTTTTCGGCAACCTTCTGGGTTCTGTCATTAAGCGCTGACTCGTAATTAGTGCGCAATGTTTTCATTTCGTCGTTTACCTGTTGCAACTGCTTGCTAATTTGGCCAATTCGCTCGTTGGCAACTACTATCTCTTTCTCGTAATTGGCTACTTCGTTTTTGTGATTTTGTTTCAACTCGTTAGCCATAAAAAGATTTTCAGCTTTTAACTTTGATATTCGGATAAGATAGAATGCAATAAATATAATTGCAACAATAAGGATCACAATAATTTGAAAAGTGTTTTCCATAAAAATAAATTGTATAGATTTGCAGCGATAAATCTAATTTATTAAAATTGATATTGAAAGTATTTAATTTTTTAGATGCTTGTAAACATGTTTGTTTTAAAAGAAAAATTATATTTTCAACAAATATTTTGAAATTAAGCGGGGATATGGGAAAAGGGTTAACAATTCTACTCTTGAGTTTTAGTGGAATAATGGCGGCTTTTGATAAGGCAATTGCCAGTAATGCTTACGAAGGATTAATCAATAATATTACTACGAAACCCGAAGGGCAAATTTTTTCATTAATACTTGGGTTAGTACGTTACAATGGTAATACAAACGAAGTAGCGCTCAATCGTAACTTTTTGATTATTTTCACCTTTGTTATTTTAATATTTTTTATTGGCGCAGCCATTTTTTTTCGTGGAAAACGTCAACGTTATTTGTTGCGCGAGCGGAACATGATGAGTGCATTGATTGATAATATACCTGATACCATTTATTTTAAAGATCTCGACAGTAAATTTACTCGGATTAACAAGTCACAGGCCAAATTGTTAGGTTTCGAAAACCCCGACGATGCAATTGGAAAATCGGATTTCGACTTTTTTGAACATGCCCAGGAAGCTTACAATACCGAACAAGAAATTATTCGAAGCGGACAACCCGTAATTAATCAAGTCTATAAGCATTTGCTTAATGGGCAGGATATTTATTTGTCGGATACCAAAATCCCACTTATGAGCACCAATGGGAAATGTGTCGGTACGGTTGGGATTACACGCAATATTACCAATTTTAAGCTTGCTGAGGATGCCATGCTTGAACATCAGGCAAAATTTAAAGCACTTTTTGAGAATGCACCTTTGGCCATTTTTAGGCTCGATAAGGACATGTATATCGTGGAAGCCAACCATCGGTTTAAGAAAATGTTTGGATACAGCGATGCCGATCTTGAGAACCTAACCAAATCCGATTTATTGGTCGATCCAGAGTTGGGCAGCCTGATTATTGATACCGTAATGGAAACAAAAGAGGTAAACACCGAAATAATGCTCAAGCGAAAAGATGGTCAGGCATTTATCGCCAATCTTACACTTGCTTTGCTCGAAGAAGGATTTAAAGATGTTTCGATCGAAGGTATTGTTGAAGATGTTACTCAGGTGGCTAAAGCACGCGAAGAGTTAATCAAAGCAAAAGATAAAGCCATTGAAGCCGACCAGTTGAAATCCTTATTCTTGGCTAATATGAGCCACGAAATACGCACTCCAATGAATGCAATAATTGGGTTTACTAATATGTTGCGTGAAGATGACTTAACCAGCGAAGATAAAAATTCGTTTATCGACGTTATCCAAAGCAATGGGAACTCTTTAATGACACTCATTGACTCAATTGTTGATTTCTCGAAGCTTGAAACCGAACAAATGACCGTGAGCTTTGGCGAATTTAATTTTAAACCATTGTTTGATTCAGCCTTTGATTACGCCTCTAAAATGATCACCTCCGAACAAAAAAATCAAAGCATTAAATTAATAAAAACCATACCCGAAAACCCCGATATCAGAATAAAATCCGATCGCTATCGTTTAAATCAAGTCATTAATCACCTGATTAACAATGCGGTTAAATTTACCGACCAAGGGGAAATTGAATTAGGGTATAAGTTTAACGAAGATAAATTAGAAATATTTATACGCGATACCGGTGTTGGTATCAATAAGAATAAACAAAAAGTTATTTTTGAACGCTTTGCAAAAGTGAATAACGATAAAAATCGATTGTACGGCGGTACCGGAATCGGGTTAACCATTTCGAAAGGCCTAATGAAACTGATGAAGGGGAGGATAAAGCTTGATTCGGCACCGGGCGAAGGATCAACATTTACACTCGAACTTGAAACCGAAATATAATTGATACTTTATTGTCAAAGTCTTGATAATAATCAAATGAATGACTATTTTTAGCGGATATTTTAAAATTTATTAGCATGAATAATAAAATCAGACCTTTGATATTAATTGTAGAAGATGTAGAATCAAATTACCTCTATTTAAATGCAGTTTTATCAAAACTCGATGTCAAGGTTGAATGGGCTAAAAATGGTATCGAAGCCGTTGATTTTGCGAAAGAAAATCCTTCGACCAATATTATTCTGATGGATTTACAAATGCCTGAAATGAACGGCTATGAAGCTACACGCGAAATAAGAAAGATATATCCCGATATGCCTATAATTGCACAAACAGCATTTGCAATGTCTGAAGACAGAGCTAAGGCGATTGAAGCCGGCTGCAACGACTACCTTGCAAAGCCTATTCGTTCAAAAGATCTGCTTGACACTGTAAACAAATACTTGAATCGCTAAGGTCAAAAATATTATAAAAATTGATAGCCTGGAATTGATATTCCGGGCTTTTTTGTAGTTTTGAATTTTCAAAACCATTATCATTTACAACAAGTGCACATGAAAAAATATTTAAATGTAATATATCCTACTGCTTTAGCTTTGGCTATAATTGCCGGTATTTTCATTGGGCTTAATTTAAAGCAAAATACAAAGCAAGCCAATCCAAAGCGTTCGTACAATTTGGTTCATTCCGATAAAATATCATTCTTGTTGAACCTGATCGAACGCGATTATGTCGATAGCATAAATCGCGACAAAATGGTTGAAGGTATAATTCCTGAATTGCTCGACGACCTCGATCCACATACCGTTTATATACCTGCCAGCGAAATGAAAGCAGTAACCGAAGATATGCGGGGGAATTTTTCAGGCATTGGTGTGCAGTTTGTTATGCAAAACGATACGGTTATGATTGTGGATGTGCTATCGGGTGGTCCATCGAAAAGCCTTGGTATTATGGCGGGTGATCGTATTGTGAAAGTCGATGGACAAAATATTGCCGGCATTGGCATCAAAAGCGACAGTATTGTATCACTACTAAGGGGAAAAAAGGGAACCATTGTTAATGTCTCCATCTTCCGTCCCAGCTTCCCCGATTTGTTTCCATTCGAAATTACCCGTGGCGACATACCTTTGTTTAGTATTGACGTAGCTTACATGATTACTAATAATATTGGTCTGATAAGAATTAACCGTTTTTCGGACACTACTTATCGCGAGTTTATCAATGGAATCAGCAGCTTGAAAAAACAAGGAATGCAAAAACTCATTGTCGATTTGCGCGGTAACGCCGGAGGATCATTGCAAGCTGTAATCGAATTGGTTGACGAGTTTCTGGAGGGAAACCGTTTAATTGTTTATACCGAAGGGAAATCGCGTTCGAGGTATAATTATTTCTCGTCTTCTAATGGGACACTTATCGAAAACGAGGTTGCGGTATTAATTGATGAATTTTCGGCTTCGGCCAGTGAAATATTTGCCGGTGCTATTCAAGATAACGATCGGGGCTTAATTTTAGGACGCCGTTCGTTTGGTAAGGGATTGGTTCAAGAGCAAATTCCATTGTTCGATGGATCGGCAATTAGACTAACCGTTGCTAGATTTTATACACCAAGCGGGCGAAGCATACAAAAACCCTATGCCGATGGGAATGATGCTTACCGAATGGATTTGCAAAAACGTTTAATGAATGATGAATTTATTCAAATGGATAGTATTCATTTTAGCGATTCGTTAAAATACCAAACCACTGGAGGACGCCTTGTTTATGGCGGTGGTGGCATTATGCCCGATTTTTTTATTCCAGTTGATACAACAGGTGTAAATCAATTTTTCTCGACTGTTGCATCCCGAAGCCTAATTTATTTCTTTGCTTTCGACTATTCTGATAAAAACCGTAGTAAGCTGAACGAATTCATCGATGCCAATTCAATGGAAAATTACCTGGTGTCTGTGAACTTGTTTAATCAGTTTCTGGAACACCTCAAAGGGAAGGGGGTCACCTTTACTAATAAGGAGCTGAATGAGTCAAAAGACTTGATGAAAATGCAGCTGCATGCTTATGTAGCCCGTAATATTTTAGGAGACCAAGGCTTTTATCCCATATTGTTTAAGCAGGACGAAACTGTAACAAAAGCTTTATCGTTACTTGAGAAAAGTTGGACATCGAAAGAAATTTCAGAATTAGCCGAAGTCGTTCAGTTAAAATAGTTATTGGAAAAGGCTTTTAAACGATTCGTCAATGCTAATGGCAAAGTCGCCTATGCGTTCACATTGTGATACAATGTCGTTGTAAATAACACCAACGTTGTATTTGTATATACCTTTTTCAAGGTTGTCAAGGTGTTCGCTTTTCAAAATATCTCTAAAGTTGTTAAGCTCTTTTTCGGTTTCCATTGCCATGTTCAGGTTGAGCTCTTCTTCGTGAGTAAGCATGGTTACCATTATGTCGAGCGCTTCGCGCGTCATGGTGAAAATTAACCTGATGTTGTTGTTGATTTGTTCAGGGAAAGGCGTTTTCAACATTCGTTTACGCTCAATGGCATTCATGATATTGGCACTAGAATCCGCAATACTTTCAATATCTGCAATAATTTTATACAAAGCCCTCATCCGTTTCGAGCTGGCTTCGCTTAAGCGGCCTTCGCCTACTTTGGTCAGGTAATTGGCAATTTCCTTTTCCATTCGGTCCGAATGTTCTTCGGTTTCAGTTATATTGGCCTTTAACTTCTCATAGTCCTTATCGTTTGAAGTGTCGTAAAGTCTTTCAACGTTAATGAACATTTTACGGACCTTCTCGGCAAAAAGTAGTGTTTCGCGTTTTGCTTGGAAAAGTGAAGCTTCGGGAGTCGAGAGTAATCCGGTTTTAATATGTGTGAGCCTAAACTCGGTTGCTGTAGTGCTTGATGTGGAAACTCTACGACTAACAAAAGTGGAAATTCGACGTGAAAAACCAATCAATACAAAGGTGTTTATCAGGTTAAAAAGCGTGTGGAAAAGAGCAAGGGCAAGTGGTACACTGTTTATGTTTTCCAATGGATTGCCACCACCTAAAAATACGTTTAAATGAGCAACACCTTTTATAAAAAATGGGAAAAGAAAAATTAACCAAACCGCGCCAAACAGGTTAAAGAACAAGTGGGCGTAAGCTGCACGTTTGGCATTGATATTAGCACCTTTGGCGGCAGTTATGGCGGCCAGCGTTGTTCCAACGTTTTCTCCAATAACCATAGCTGTTGCCTGTTCAAACCCAATCCAGCCGTTAATTACAAAAACCATCGTTAATGCAATAATTGCACTCGACGACCGAATGGCCATGGTTAAAACCGTACCAATTATTACAAATATAAAGTACGAGGCGTAACCATGTGAACTTAAAAACGAAATTGCATTGAATAACCACGATTCATAAGCAAAAGGTATGTTTGATCTTAAAAATCCCAAGGATAAAAACAATAAGCAAAATCCCAATAACATTTCGCCCCAGTTGCGAAGATTCCGTTTGGTCGAGAAAATCAAAGGAATTCCTAAACCAACCAAAGGAAGCAGGTATAAGGTAAAATTGAATTTAAAACCAAAAAATGCAATTAGCCAAGCGGTAAAAGTTGTGCCAATATTCGCACCCATAATTATGCTTATGGCTTCGAATAAACGAAGAATCCCCGCGTTTACAAAGCTCACAACCATTACAGTTGTTGCCGACGACGATTGAATTAAAGCGGCAATAAATGCACCGGTTAAAACACCGCGCAATTTATTTGATGACATTGACGACAATACACTTCTTATGCGCTCACCCAATATTTTTTGTAGTGATTCACTTAAAAGCTTCATGCCGTAAAGAAACAATGCAGTTGCACCGGCAATAGTAAGAATTAAAAGAAACCCGCTCATATAAATCAATTAATTGCTTACAAATTTAACAATCCATCCTTTAACATCAGAACATGATGCAACTTTTTCTTATTTCTTTGTATAAAATATGATATAACTTTACTTTTCTCTTTGTATAAACCAACGAATAGTAGTATTTTCGCCATTTAAAATTTTCTCGGAAATGTGGGATCGATTATCTAGCTTGATATTAAGATACAGGGTTTTACTGTTGATTTTAGTTGTTGTCTTTACGGTTTTTATGGGTTATACTGGCCGTAAAGTTGAAATGTCGTATGTTTATGCAGAGCTATTGCCCAAAAAGGATTCTGCTGCAATTGATCATGCTAATTTTATCAAAACATTTGGCGAAGAGGGGAATATGGTTGTTTTATCGATCGAAGATGAAATGATGTTTCAACTCGATCATTTTAACCGATGGTCTAAATTATGCAACGATCTTAAAAACCTCACAGCTGTTGAGGATATGCTCTCGCTAACCAGCTCTTACCAGTTGTTTAAAGATACCGAAGCTAAAAAATTTAAGATTGCACCAATTTTTCCTGAGGTAGTTGAAACCCAACATCAACTCGATAGCCTGAAAGGCATTTTTGAATCGATGCCGCTGTACCGTGGTTATTTGTATAACGACTCAATTCATGCACACCTTATTGTGCTTACCATGAATAAAGATCGGATGCAAACCAGGGAGCGCAATGAGTTAATTGATAATATCAGGGCGCTGGGCACGCAATTTGAAAAGGAAACCAGTTTTAAAATGCGGTATTCGGGCTTGCCCTATATCAATGTTCGAAATGCTCAACTTATTGAAAGAGAAATATACCTTTTTTCGGGACTAGCACTTTTAATTTGCTTGGTTATATTTTACCTGTTTTTTAGGTCTTTCAAAGCCATGTTTGCCTCGGTATTTGTTGTTATATCGGGAATTGCTGTCACGCTGGGCTCCTTGGTACTTTTTGATTATCCAATAACCATTCTTTCTGGTATGATACCACCGCTCATTATTATTATTGGAATGACCAACAGCATTTACATTCTTAATAAATACCATCAAGAGTTTAGGTTACATCAAAACAAGATAAAGGCTTTAAAAAGGGTAATTACCAGAATTGGGAATGCTATT
Organism: Prolixibacteraceae bacterium; assembly: GCA_035271585.1. Lineage (GTDB taxonomy): Bacteria > Bacteroidota > Bacteroidia > Bacteroidales > Prolixibacteraceae > Roseimarinus. The sequence goes on along the minus strand of DATERL010000192.1, from coordinate 23,763 downwards.
TTCCTCACCAACCTGACAACCGCTATAGGTTTTGCCGCTTTTATTACAACGAGTAGCGATATTTTAAAACAATTTGGAACGATTGCGTCATTAAACATTATGTTCCTTTTCGTTTTGTCGGTTCTGCTTATCCCCAATATTTTCAGCTTTTTGCCACCTCCCGAAGAGCGACATATTAAGCACCTTAAACGTAAATTTATTGATAAAATCCTCAATAAACTTGTTATAATTACCTTGGATCATCGTAAAAAGGTATATGTCACCATGCTCATCGTTGTGGCGCTTAGTCTTGTTGGTATGGCATTGATACAACGTACTGGACACCTGCTCGATGATATACCAGATAAAGACCCAATTAAAATCGATGTGAAATATTTTGAAGCAAATTTCGATGGGATTATGCCGCTCGAATTGGTGATCGACACTAAAAAACCAAATGGGGTGTTGCAAATTTCAACACTTCAAAAAATTGATGAAATCGATCAAACCTTACAACAATTCGACGAACTTTCAGCATCGCTTTCGATTGCTAATGTTGTTAAAATGGCACGACAGGCATTTTATAATGGCGATGAACGCTTTTATTCAATCCCCAGTAATACCGAGAAAAATTTCATCATTTCATACGCTACTAATACCGATGGTGATATTGCTCTTGCTCATTCGTTTGTCGATAGTTTAATGCAAAAAACAAGGGTCAGTTTCAGGGTGAAAGATATTGGCACCGATAAAATGGATAACTTGTATAACCGCATAAGTAACGAAATCTGTAAGGTATTCCCTGCCGACAAATTCAATGTAACCATCACTGGTTCAATGGTGGTTTTTTTCAGGGGAAATCAATACATGGTAACTAACTTGTTGTCTAGTTTAGCCTTAGCTATTTTTGTTATTGCACTCTTTATGGCAACCATGTTTCGGTCTGCCCGAATGGTAGCCATGTCGTTAATTCCTAATATAATTCCTTTGTTGTTTACCGCTGCTATTATGGGCTACTTCAATATTCCAATAAAAGCTTCAACAATGTTGGTGTTTAGTGTTGCCTTTGGAATATCGGTCGATAACACAATTCATTTCTTGGCCAAATACCGGCAAGAACTAAAAGCCAGTAATTGGAATATTCGCGAATCGGTAATTAAAGCATTGAAAGAAACAGGCATCAGCATGATGTACACTGTGACGGTTCTTTTCTTCGGTTTTGGTATTTTTGCCATCTCTAAATTTGGAGGTACACAGGCATTGGGTATTCTGGTATCGATGACTTTGTTGGTAGCATTTATTTCGAACTTGGTACTTTTGCCTTCGCTATTACTCGGTCTCGAAAAATTTACAACACCAAAATCGTTTAGTGAACCCATATTGCCAATTTATGAAGACGAAGAGGATGATGTTGACACCAAAGCATTAGAGTTTGAAAAAAATCAAAACGATAAAAAAAATTGAATCGATGCACACCCTGAACGAACTTAGTACCCTGTTTAATCAGGCGCTTAATTCAGAAATTGAAGCGTTAAAAAACAAGCAGCCCGCCACTTTGTACGAGCCGGTAATTTATACCATGAGTATAGGCGGAAAAAGAATCAGACCATTGTTTTTGCTTATGGCACACGAGTTGTTTGATTCAAAAATCGAAAACGCTTTCCCTGCAGCTTTTGCCATCGAAATGTTTCACAATTTTACGCTATTGCACGATGACATTATGGATAGTGCCGAACTTAGGCGAAATCAGCCCACCATTCATGTTAAGTATTCCGATAACATTGCCATCCTTTCGGGCGATGCCATGTCAATCCTTTCGTACGATTATATAAATCGTTGTTCCAGTAAAAATTATCGACAAATATTTGATCTTTTTACCCAAACAGCTCTCGAAATTTGTGAAGGTCAACAATACGATATGGACTTCGAAAGCCGTAACGATGTTACCGTTAATCAGTACCTTAAAATGATTGGTCTTAAAACAGCCATATTGATTGCCGCCAGCCTAAAAATAGGAGCTTTAACGTCGGACACAACTCAAAAAAATGCCGATTTGCTATACCATTTTGGTTTTAACCTTGGAATGGCGTTTCAACTTCAGGACGATTACCTTGATACTTATGGCGACACCGAATCATTTGGAAAAAATATTGGAGGCGATATTGTGGCCAATAAGAAAACATTTTTGTTGTTAAAAGCCCTTGAACTGGCCTCTCCACATAAAAAATCAGAGCTTGAAGAATTATTAAAGTTAAATAACTTCAATGCCACTGAAAAAATAAGCCGTGTAAAAGCAATTTATAATGAATTTGGTGTTGTTGAATATGCCCGTAATTTAATGGAAGACTATTACAATAAAGCAATCAATAGTTTGAAATTGGTTGAAGTAGAAGAAGATAAAAAGATCGAACTTCTACTTGCGGCCAAAAAAATGATGAATCGAAACAATTAACACAGAGATTCCGAAAAGGTGTTTTATTTTAGAAATCGTCCCCAGTTTGAATATCAAACTAAAAAAGAAGGATAATAATTATCAAATTCAAATATAAAGGCTAATTTTAATGAGCATTTTTGTTCAAAAAAGAGTTTAGTTATGACAATTAAGGGTAAAGTTATTCAGGTTATCGGTCCGGTTGTTGACGTCATGTTCGACGATGAAAAATCACTTCCCGAAATCTACGATGCGCTTGAAATTAAGAGAGATGGCCAAGCACCATTGGTGCTTGAATGCCAGCAACATATTGGAGAAAAAACCGTTCGTACAATTGCTATGGATTCTACCGACGGATTGCAACGTGGAATCGATGTTATAGCAATGGGTGCGCCCATTATGATGCCAAAAGGAAAAAGTGTTTTGGGTCGCTTGCTGAATGTTACCGGCGATGCTGTGGACGGATTACCGCAGTTAAATAAGAAAGATGGTGTTAGCATTCATCGTGATCCTCCTCCATTTGAATCGTTGGTTACCGAAACCGAAATTTTATTCACCGGCATTAAAGTAATTGACTTAATAGAGCCTTATGCTAAAGGTGGAAAAATTGGATTATTTGGCGGTGCAGGAGTTGGGAAAACTGTATTAATTCAAGAACTTATCAATAATATTGCTATGGCTCATGCTGGATTATCGGTTTTTGCAGGTGTTGGCGAGCGTACTCGTGAAGGGAACGACTTACTTCGCGAAATGATTGAATCAGGGATTATCGATTACGGCGATGACTTTCGCGAAGATATGGCAAAAGGAAATTGGGATATTTCAAAAGTGGATCATGATAAATTGGCAAAATCTAAATTAGCATTGGTTTTTGGACAAATGAACGAACCTCCCGGAGCACGTTTAAGGGTCGCTCTTTCAGGGCTTTCGGTAGCTGAAAGTTTGCGCGATGGCGACGAGAAAAGTGGTGGGCGCGATATCCTTTACTTTGTTGATAATGTTTTTCGTTTTACCCAAGCAGGTTCCGAAGTATCTGCCCTTTTAGGGCGTATGCCTTCGGCCGTTGGATATCAACCTACATTGGCCAGCGAGATGGGAAACATGCAAGAGCGCATTACTTCTACAAAACGGGGTTCAATTACATCGGTACAAGCAGTGTATGTGCCTGCCGATGACCTTACCGACCCTGCTCCTGCAACTACTTTTGCACACCTCGATGCAATTACTGTTTTAAGTCGAAAAATTTCAGAATTAGGGATTTACCCCGCTGTAGATCCGCTCGAGTCTAGCTCAAGAATATTATCACCCGAAATTGTTGGAGAAGAACACTATCAATGTGCGCAAAGGGTTAAGCAATTGTTGCAACGATATAACGAATTACTCGATATTATTGCCATTTTAGGAATGGATGAACTAAGCGAAGATGATAAATTAGTGGTTCATCGTGCAAGACGCGTGCAACGCTTTTTGTCACAACCATTCTACGTGGCCGAACAATTTACAGGTTTAAAAGGTGTTATGGTGCCAATTGAAGAAACCATCAAAGGTTTTAACATGATTATGGATGGAAAGGTAGACCAATACCCCGAAGCTGCTTTTAACTTGGTTGGTACAATTGAACATGCAATTGAAAAGGGTGAGAAATTGATTGAAAATTCAAAAGATCTGGTATGAATTTAGAAATATTAACTCCAGGCCAATTGGTTTATTCCGGCGAAGTTACATTGGTCCAATTGCCCGGGACTAAAGGTAATTTTGAAATATTAAATAACCATGCGCCATTAATTTCAACCCTCGAAAAAGGAAAAATTCGTATTATTGATATTAAAAAGCAAGAGTTATATTTCGAAATATCGGGTGGAGTAATTGAGTGTCGTCAAAACAAGATTGTTATTTTAGTTGACGCTGTAAAATGAGTTGATACGCCAAGTGGCGGCATCATTAATAATATGAATTTCATTTAAATAATTAATTCAATACAATTATGGCTAGCAAAAGAGACTTAAAAAAAGATATTAGAAGCATTACTGAGCAAGTAATTGCTGATGCCCTCGAAATGACAAGCAACCTTGAAAAAGATGCAGATAGAGAAAAAATTCTCGAAATTATTCTCGAGATTACCCAAATTCATAATGAGTTAATTGAAAGGGTTAATCATCCTGATGGAAAAGATAATCCAAAAATGATCAAAAAGCATTTTAATGCTATTATTGACGATTTGATGAAAGGTTACAGCGATGCTTACGAGAAGTTGGGCAAAATAATGTCGTAAGTTATTTTACGGCATAAATAAAATAATAGACTGCCATATACCTAAGGGCTTTGCCTATTAGCATGAACAAGCTTGTGTAGAATACGCGAGTGCGCGCAAAACCTAGCGCAACAGCAATTAAGTCGCCAATAAAAGGGAGCCAACAAAGCAAGGCCAACCCTATTCCCCATCGTTTTATGTAGGGATCAGCTTTGGCTATTTTTTCGGGCGAAATACGCAAAAAACGTTCTACTTTGTCGCTTCGCCCTATCCACCCCAGCCCGTAGGAAGTTAAACCCCCCATCCAGTTGCCTAATGTTGCCCAAAAAATGCACCAAAATGGATCAAAAGGTCCCAGCAACATGGCGCCTAAAATAGCTTCTGAGCTAAAAGGAATAATGGTTGCTGCCAAAAAACTGGCGATAAATAAGCCCGGGTATCCTAAAAAAATAAGTGTTTCCACATGCTTATTTTAAGAATGGATGATAATCGCCTTTTTTTCCAATAGGTGTGGCATTTCGTAAATCGTGGGTAAGTAAAATGCAGGGCTTTGATACATCTATCCCAAATCCACCGCCATCTAAAATATGCCTGTAAGTTTCGGTATGGAGGTTTGTAAAACCGTCGCTGAATTCTATTTCTTCACTTTCGATGGTAATTGACCGGTAAGTGCGCATTCCTTTTCCTTTTGCAATAAAGGGAATATCGTTGCTGTCGAGGCTAAGGTACCAGCGAACCCTTGCCCGCTCCAGTTGCAGAAATCCGGCTGCTTTGTCGGCTTCGTAAGCATGTACTGTGCTGCTTTTTACATCTCCGAAAATCCAAGACAGCATGTCGAAAAAGTGAATGCCAATGTTGGTGGCCACTCCCCCCGATTTGGTTGGGTCGCCTTTCCAGCTTTGATGGTACCATTTGCCGCGTGAAGTTATATAGGTTAAATCGATGTCGTAAGTTTTATGGGGGTCGCCGTTAAGTACTCGTTCGCGCAGCGCGATTATGGCAGCGTGCAGGCGCAATTGTAAAACATTGAATACCTTTGCTCCAGTTTGTTTTTCGAGTAGCTCTAAGTGCTCAATTTCATTCGGATATAGTACCAACGGTTTTTCGCAAATTGCATTGGCCTCGTTGGTCAATACGGTTTCGATATGTTGGGCATGAAGATAGTTGGGAGAGCAAATACTTACGTAGTTTATTTTATTTGAGCTTTGCTGTTGGTGTTTCAAAAAGCTTTCAAACTCGTTATAATCAAGAAAAAATTCTGCATCGGGGAAAAAGCTATCCATCCGCCCCATCACGTCGAAACGGTCGGTGGCTGCTAAAATACGGTTGCCGGTTTCTTTCACCGCCCTTATGTGTCTTTCGGCTATAAACCCCGCTGAACCTATAATTGCAAAATTCTTCATTGTTTAAATAATCGTTGATTATTGTTCGTTTTGTTTTTTATATCGACAAAAGTAACAAAGTACCATCAGTTTCGATGTATTTTTCACCTGTTTCGGAGCAAATCAGCGTATTGTCTAACACCATCCCCGCACGGCTCACCCAAGCCGTTCGACGTGCAGGCACACCCGTCATAAGAGCAAAAGGTTTAACATTCTTTGTAACCACCGCACCGGCGCCTATCATGGCATATTCACCAATACTTATACCACATAATATGGTTGCATTGGCTCCAATTGTAGCGCCTTTTTTAACGTGTGTTTGCTTGTACCCAGTTTTGCGCTCGATGAATGCACGCGGATTGGTCACGTTGGTAAAAACGCAGCTTGGGCCACAAAACACATCGTCGTCGAGTATTACTGCATCGTAAATACTAACGTTGTTTTGCACTTTTACACCATTGCCTAAACGGGCTTTGGCACCTATAAAAACGTTTTGTCCTAAAATACAATTGTTGCCAATAACGGCATCAGGCATTACGTGGGTAAAATGCCAAATTTTAGTTCCTGTTCCAATAGTTGCACCCTTATCGATGCAGGCTGTTTCGTGTATTAGTGTTTCCATATTTCTTTTTTTCACCACAAAGGCACAGATGTAATTTTTCTCTGCGTCTTCTCTGTTGCTTTTTCTCATATTTTTTCACCGCAAAGACGCAAAGGCGCAAAGTTTTTTATGTTTTAATTTTTTAATTTTTTTCTCTGCGCCTTAGCGTCTTAGCGGTGAATTTTTCTTCTTCAATTTTCACCGTAAAGGCTCAAAGTCGCAAAGTTTTTATTGTACTTTTTTATATCATTCAATTTTTCTCTGCGTTTTCTCTGTTGCTTTTTCTCATGTTTTTTCACCGCAAAGACGCAAAGGCGCAAAGTTTTTTATGTTTTTATTTTTTAATTTTTGTCTCTGCGCCTTAGCGTCTTAGCGGTTAATTTTTCTTTTTTTTCCCCTGTTAGAAATTATTTACAAAACGATGAAAACCATGCTTTATTAACGATTCATTAAAATTAATAAGAAATCCCAACTTTTTGTTTGCCAATTTTAAGTATGAAATAATCTGCGCTTCATGAACTGGTAATATGTCAAAAACAGATTTTAACTCAATAACTATTTCATCTTCAACTAGAATATCAATTCTAAAATCCTTGTTCAATAATTCTCCTTTATAATAAAGAGGTACAAGTACTTGGTTATTTGCTTTAATACCTCGTATTTCAAATTCTTTCATTAAACAATATTCATAAACTGTTTCAAGTAGGCCTGGTCCCATTTCTCGATGTACGGTAATTGATGCATCAAGTATTTCTTTTGATAAGATATTCAGTTTAAGATTATTCATAATACCAAGTTTTTTTATTTTTTAATTTTTTCTCTGCTCCTTAGCGTCTTCGCGGTGAATTTTTTTCTTCAATTTTCACCGTAAAGGCCCAAAGTTGCAAAGTTTTTATTGTACTTTTTTATATCATTCAATTTTTCTCTGCGTCTTCTCTGTTGCTTTTTCTCATATTTTTTCACCGCAAATGCCCAAAGGCGCAAAGTTTTTTATGTTTTTATTTTTTAATTTTTTCTCTGCGCCTTAGCGTCTTTGCGGTTAATTTTTCTTCTTCAATTTTCACCGTAAAGGCTCAAAGTCGCAAAGGTTCTTTATAGTGTTCATTCATCCTCTGCGTCTTAGGGCTTATTCGTAATAATTATAGGTACTCAATTACCGCATTGGCCACTGTTTCTATTTCTTCGTTGGTTATTAAACCGTGCATTGGGAGTGATAGAACGGTTTCGGATAAAAGCTCAGCAACTTCAAACGATTCGTTTTTGGGAACAATATCTCTGAATGCTTCTTGCTTAGGAAGAATTAGGGGGTAGTGTATCGCAGTTGGAATGCCTTTTTCTTTTAGTTTTTGCTGCAGCTCGTCACGGTTTTCAACGCCAATAGTGAATTGTGCCCATACGCTTATGTTTTTTTCGTGGACCTCGGGCAACATTACTTTATTGTCGAGTAAAGTTGAATATTTCATTGCGGCCAATTGGCGGGTCACAATCTCTTCTTCGAAGTGTTTTAGTTTAACCCTTAATATGGCTGCCTGAATGGTATCCATGCGCCCATTAATACCAATTCGCTTGTGTACGTAACGTTTTTCCTGCCCGTGCGAGCGCAGCATTTTGATTTTCTCGGCCAACTTTTTGTCCGATGTAAAAACTGCGCCACCATCGCCGTAACATCCTAGGGGTTTAGCCGGAAAAAAGCTGGTAATGCCGATATCGCTTAATGAACATGAACGCCTACCATTATATATTGCACCAAACGATTGGGCTCCGTCTTCAATAACCCATAAGCCCTTTTGCTTTGCTATTTTGTTAATGGCATCGAAGTCGGCACATTGTCCAAACAGCGATACGGCTATTATTCCGCGGGTACGTAGGTTGATTTTTTCTTCAATTTTTGTTACATCGATATTATAATCGATTGGCGAAACATCGACAAAAACTGGTTTTGCTTTTAACAGGCTTATCATTGATGCTGTTGCGATAAAGCTAAAGGCGGGGCAAAGCACTTCGTCGCCTGGCTGTAAATCGAGCGCCATAAGGGCTAATAAAAGTGCATCGGTGCCCGAGCTACACGCCAAGGCATGTTTGGCGTCCGAAAAATGTTCCAGTTCGTTTTCGAGCAAACCAATTTCGGAACCGTTGATGAATGACGAGGTGCTGATTACTTGTTGTATGGCTTCGTCAATTTCGGCCTTGTAACTGAGGTATTGACGGTTTAAATCACAAAATTCCATGGTATTCAATATTTGTTAACAAAAATAACCAGAAAAGTGATGCTTTATTGCAATAATGGGTTTTAATTGTGGCCTTAGTTTAACTTGAAATTGTATTTTTACAAACAATTTTTATTTTTGAGAATAGAGACGACAAAAATTTGAGCTATTAAATTGACTTCTTGCTCGATAATTTTGTATTTAAAAAGATTAAATATACAGCTTGGAAGTAGTAAAATGAAAAGAATACTAATTGTTAATCATTATTGGCCGCCCACCGGAGGGGCATGTGTACAAAGATGGGTCGATTTTTCAAGCTATTTATCAGAGCTTGGGTATAATATTACTGTATTAACGCCTGAAAATCCTGGGTTTGACCAAATGGATTATACTCTTGAAAATAGAGTTGACGATAGGATTAAAGTTGTTAAAGTTCCATATAAAAATATAGTTTCAGGTGCAAAGAAAACCATAGGAAACAATAAGTTTTCATTGTTTGTTAGAGGAAATCTATTTTTACCCGATGCACGAAAAAGTTGGAACAAAAATGCTATACGTTTTATCAAACAAAACATTAGTGATTTTGACATAATAATTACTGCTGGTCCTCCGCATTCGGCACATTTTATTGGTTATTATTTTAGAAATGAAATAAAGTGGATTGCCGATTTTCATGATTTCTGGACAGATGCAATATATGTTAAGTCTTTTAATCGTACAATAATAGCCTCGTTAATAGATAAGTATTTTGAGAAAAGAATCCTAAGAAATGCTGATTGTATTTTTACGCATAGCGAAACCGGAAAACGGAAATATTCATTATTAACTGAAAAAAGGATTGAAGTTGTTCCTATGGGCTTTTATAATAAGTTTTTTTGTGGGCCTAACCCAATGGTAGAAGAAGGTGTAATAAGTCATATTGGAACATTTTTTGAAAATTATGCTGATGCATTTGAATTAATAAAAGAATATAGTAAAAAAGGTTATCGATTTAGGCAAATAGGTCCTGTAATAGGCAATATTTCTTTTCCTGAAGGGAGTGAAATAATACCATATTTAGAACATGAAAAAGCAATAATGTACATGAGAAAATCTGAAATACTTTTGCTTATTAATCATGAAAACTTTTTACCCGGTAAAATTTTTGAATATATCGCTTCGATGCGAAAAATTGAACTGATTTCACCTGCAGGTTCTGATGCTGAAAACCTCATAAATTTTAATCGTTTGCGCGATAAAGAATCTATAACATCTGATTATTCGAGAAAAAACATTGCAAGTAGAATTGCTGATATAATTGAGGAACTAACAAGTAGTTCGTCAAATTGAAAAAAACAGAAGTAACTATAATGGTTTATTTTTTAATATTATTGTGATTAAATCGATTTAAAAAATGAATCGTACAAATTTGCCACACGTGAAGGGTGAAAATGGTGAATTGCCTTTTTAGTAATGTTTTCTGTTGAGTAAAGTGCATCTAAAATGCATTTTTTAATATTATTCTTTTCATAAGTACAACTAAAAATTCCTTTATTTTCACGGGCGAAATCCGATAAGAAACTTTTCACGGGTGAAATTGTAATTAGTTTCTTGTTTAGTTGAATAATATCTGTAACCTTACTAGGCATAAATGGGCTGAATTCTTTCATTGGTGCTTCAATTATCACTCCAACATCATACAAACACTGTATTCTGTTTGCCATACCTTCTGGCATATTGTTAAATAAGAAAATGTTTTTACAATTGTGTTTATCAATTATTTTTTTTAACAAACTATGGTAGGGGCCAATGTGTACAAGTCCCTTAAAGTCATTGTTTTCGGCGGAAAGTTCTTTTACCGCTTCTATTAATGGTTCGGCAATTCGTTCTTTTGAAAGTAGCCCTGAATGAACAATATAACCACCAATAGTTTCTTCATAATTAAAGTTTTTCGGACTTAAACAATGTGGAATAGCGGCCATTTTTGCATTTGTACAGAAATTTTTTTTAATAATATCGAGGGTATACGTGCTTGGTGTTATAATTCCATCACAGTTTTCAATGACTTCTCTCACCATTTTGATTTTTACTTTAGCCGAAAATGAATTTTCTCCGTAAGGCTTTGGTGAAAGGCTTAATGGCCATATGTCGCTAAAAAATGTAACCCATTTGATGTTTTGAAATTCTGATTTTAACTTAAGTCCAATTGCATGAGCATCAAAGGGAGTAGAAACAGTATATACAGTTTGAATATTCTTATCAACGATAATTTTTTTTGCTAATTCAAAACCTTCATTTTCAAAATTTCGGTTTCGTAAAAGAAAAATATCGTTTAGTCTTACCCCTAGTATTTTTTCTTTATTTAAGATTTTTAAAACAGATGGCTTAATGTAGTGTACCTTCAGGCAATCGTTTGGGTTATTTGTTTTATTATCCGACTCAGTAATTAATGTGATATTGTAGTTGCAATGTTCAATTAATGCATTTATAACACGTGTCATTTGAATAGCTCTTGCGCTATTGTTTGAATTATATGTTTTGGCGATAATTAGAATTTCCATCTAAGGTTTTATTTATTAATAATGTTTTTGTGAAGTTGCAAAAAGACCTGTTTCTGATTTCGTTTAGATGTATTGGAATTTTTCAATAAGGATATTAACTACTCTTTCGGCGCTATTTCCATCCCACAATTCGGGGATACTCCCTTTTTTCCATTTGCCATCAAAAAGAATACCTAGAGCAGGTTTTATCGCTTTTGGGTCTGTACCAATTAATTCGTTAGTGCCAATAGAAATTGTTTCAGGCCGTTCGGTGTTGTCTCTAATTGTTAAGCAAGGGATATTCATCATGGTTGTTTCTTCGGTAATTCCTCCCGAATCGGTTATTACTGCTTTTGAATGCTTTACCAAATAATTAAATTCGAGATAACCCATTGGCTCAACAATGAATAAATTATCGGATTTTATTCCAAGATCAAGAAATATTTTAGCAGTGCGAGGGTGTATAGGGAATATTAATGGGATGCCACGAATACCATTAATAATTTCAGCCATAAATGATTTCAATTTATTTTCTTCATCAACGTTAGCAGGGCGGTGCAAAGTCAATACAATGTAATTGTTTTGTTCTAGTGCAAGTTCTTTGAAAAATTTAGGTTTCTTGAGTCTGGCTATATTCGCCAATAGAGTATCAATCATTAGATTACCAACAAAAAAGATTTTTGTGTCATTAATGCCGGCATTTCGAAGATTAGTATTTGCAGTTTCAGAAGTTGTAAAATAATAATCAGAGATCGCATCGGTAACCATTCGGTTTATTTCCTCGGGCATCGACAAGTCCCACGATCTTATCCCAGCTTCTATGTGAGCGACTTTTGTATTCAGCTTTTTGGCAACAATTGAGCAGGCCATTGTTGAGGTAACATCGCCAACAACAATAACCAAGTCGGTAGGATTTGCAATAAGTTCTTTCTCAAATTTAAGCATAATTCCTGCTGTCTGTTCTGCTTGAGTACCTCCACCAATCCCCAAGTTATTGTCAGGTTGTGGAATGTTCAATTCGTCAAAAAAGGTACCGCTCATGTTCTTGTCATAGTGTTGACCTGTGTGTACTAGTCTGTATGATAAGATATTGCCGTTTTGTTGGGCTTTTTGAAAGGCATGGATTAATGGAGCAATTTTCATAAAGTTAGGTCGCGCCCCAGCTATAATTGTAATTTTCATAAATTATATAGTCTTTTTCTTTATTTATTCAAACCAAAGTTAATGTTTTGAGAGATTGATGCAAGCCTATCGCATTATTCTGCTTTTATGATAATTAGTTTAGAATATTATTTCTTGTATTTTCCTTTCAGATGATACATAATAACATCCTGGGGATATTCTGCATATAAACTTGGTCTGCGCTTAATCACACTTTTTATAGTTTTTAATATCCCTTGTTTTCTTTTCACCAAAATTGTAAATGACTTTACTTCCTCAATCTCGAAATCGTTATAATAATTGTCATCGTAATAATTTACGTGTTCAATATAAAGTGGGCTTTCTTTATAAGGCACAAATATGAAAAGATCACTGCATAAAGACAGAAGCCTGGAAACAATTTCTTTATCATTTGATAAATGCTCCATAACATGCGATGCAACAATAACATCCTTTTGTTCGATAGACGTATAGTCGCCAGCTTTAAATTTAGCAATATTGCCAAATCGCTTTTTGCAAATTTTGATTGCTGAGGCTGAAATATCAATACCAAATAACTTGGCATTTGGAAAATAACTTCTGTAAATCGGTATTGAATCACCTAATGCACAACCAAAATCAAGAACTGAACCTTGAAAATCCTTGCTTATTGAAAGGTGTTTTACGTTGTGGGATGCATATTGATATGTTTGAAAAGACCCAGACTTACCCCAGTTTCCCGATTTAAATCTTTTTTCCCAATAACCTTTTGTATTAATATTTTCCATAACTATCTGAAATAAAGATTCATATTTTACTTTGTCTTTTTACTTTTCTTTATAATGCTGGTAATAAATGTTTTATAATATTCATTCAACTCGTTGGAAAGTTTAAACTTAATTATTGCGAATGCAAAGAATAGTGTAGTTATTCCACCTCTTAAAATCCCATCAAAATAAATGTTTGATATTTTAGGTACAAAATGAATAATAAAAACGCTAAATATCGATATTACTATTGCTGTAAGGTGCTTAACCGAAAAAGGCCATATTTTACTTTTTATTCCAATTAGTATTATTGAGCCAAAGCGAATTGCTGTTACCGATACCACTGTAGCAATGGCTGCACCGGTCATTCCCATAATAGGTATTAATAAAATATTTGTAGTTATTATTAATAGAATTTGTACCCCCATTAACGCCGACATATACCAATAATATTTCGAAGTGCTGATAATACTGAAACTAACTCCTGATAGCATAATTACAAGGTTGGTTATGCCAATAATTATCAGCACCCATTTCCCATTGATGTATTCGGGAGGCAAAAACGCGAAAATATTATGTAGGTTGCTAATTATCAAGATGAACAGTAAAAGCCCAAATACAAACTGATTTATACTACTTTTTGTGTAGATGTCCTTAATTGTTTTTAGGTCGTTATTTTTCCAGCTTTCAGCAATTAGTGTCGACGAAATTTTGTTCAAAGCACGGGATGGGAGCAATATCATGGTGCCAATAAAAAAGGCAATGGTGTAAATTCCAGTATCGCTTAAGCCTAGGTATTTGTTCACCAGGTATTTGTCGAGGTAGTCGCCAATAACTGTACTAAAGCCCGCCAATATCCCAAATGCCGCAACCATAATAATTTCGCGTTTCATTTGGCGGGTAAGGCTTAGTCCCCTTATTTTCAAAACTATTTCGCCCCTGCTGAGAAGTATGATGAATAGCCCAGCAAATGGAACAAAAAACGAAATTACATAAAGGAAAACGAAAATGTTAAAATCAATCCAGCCAAAAAAGAATAAAAGTATAGCGATAAAATTAAGTATTCTGAGTAAGAATTCTTTCAGAAAAATGCCCGATGAAATATCGTAGAGCATTTTATTGTAAACGTCCAAAGCATTGAAGAATAAGGTAAACAAGGTCATTGGAATCAAGTAAAAAGCATATTGTCCCAATAAACCACTATTGTCGCCTTTGGTTTCAATAATCCAATCTTTGAACACATATCCAATCAACATCGATACCGCAAAGCCAATGGCCGTAACCAGCAACAAAAGTGTTAAAAAACCATATTTGTCGTTATTACTTGATTTGAAATAAGGGAAAAGCCTGGCGGTAACGCTGTTCATCCCCAAGCTCGAAAATTGTGAAAAAAGAGCCGAAATGGCAACAATTACACTCAAAAGGCCAATTTCGCTGGTCGAAAATATTTTTGGAAAGAGCAAACCTGTATTAACGAAACCTACAAATGCCCCAACGTACGACCATGTTGAACCTTTAATTGTTTGTTTCTGAATTATCCCCATCTGGCAAACTGCTTTGTATCATTTTTCAAAGAGACAAAGTTGAAAAATATTCCCAAATGTTTACCTTAAACACGAAATAAAAAATTTAATCTTTAACAACAACGAATATTTTTTCAACAATTGATAAGGCCGTTGTAAACGACGACACATCGGAATACAGCTCACCGTTTCGGCCTGAGTAATGTGAATGTCCGATTAATTCAAATTGAACTTTATCCGATTTTTTTGAATTATCGATTACGGCAGCATAAACTAAAGCAGGCTGTGCCGAATAATTGTAGTCGAATTCAGCCGGATATATTTCTTTTGTCCAATGTTTATTATAGTCGAATGGCTGGTTAATTTCAAACATTACTTTGAACTGAGCGGGCAGTTTTTGGGTGCTAGCGGTATTAAGGATGAAGCTGTTTTTTGGGGTAGCACCGCTTATTGCATCTAAAACAGGGGCATCGGGGGTGGGTAGTAACGAAGTTCCGTTATTGCGTTGATGGAGCCATACGGGTAATGTAGAGGGACGTTTTGCCGGGCCTGACTTTGATAGTGGCCTCCCCTCGGCACGTTTGGCATGACGATAAATTCCACTTCCTAAATATTGAGTAACATATAAGGTTTCGATGTACTTTCCCTCCATGTCTTCAATCCAAATAGCGAAAGTAGGATCTTTAAATTTTTTTCCTTTGTTGAATGCTATTTCTAGCTTTTTGCCATTAAGTCCTTTATTTGTCTCAAATTCAACTACATTTTTCGACCGTATTTGTGCAAATGGCTCAAGCATTGGAACCACTATTAAAAGTAAAATGAGCATAATTTGTTTCATAACACCTGTTTTTATTTTAAGGAATTAAAAATAAGAAAAAAAGCTTATAATTAGTGATTTAGGTTCAATTATAACTTAATCAGTAAGAGAATTTGATAACTGTTTTGTTTGGTATTATGAGTATCCAATAATTGATGATATTTTTCACTAGGGTGTTGTTTTAGAAAATCTTCTAATCTTTTAATGATTTCAGTATTCTTGTTCAATTTTCCAATGCGAATCACTGAGTCTTCAGCATAAATGAAGAGGTGCATCTTTTCCTGTTTTTAGGGTTGGTTTACATGGGTTGTTCACCTTCACCCGTGCATTTTAGCGTTGTCATCATTTTTTCGCATATTTCGAATGCTCACACTTCATCGGAGCCAGCACCAAAAGCATGTTCTGAGTGATATGCGTGAGTTTTTCAGAGCAAAAAAAACCCTTCGGTTTTTGCGAAGGGTTGCTATTAGTTGTAATGTATTTTGCTTACAGTAAGGCATCAATTTTTTGTGACAAAACAGTTTTTGGAACAGCTCCAACTTGTTTGTCGGCAACTTCGCCACCTTTGAAGAAAAGAATGGTTGGGATGTTTCTGATACCATATCTTGCCGGTATACCGGGGTTGTTATCTACATCCATTTTAGTAATTAGTGCTTTTCCTTCGTACTCAACAGCCAGTTCTTCAACTAATGGTCCTACCATACGACATGGTCCGCACCATTCTGCCCAAAAGTCAACTAAAACCGGAACATCCGATTGTAGTACAAGCTCTTCAAAATTAGCGTCATTTACTTCTATTGCCATAATTATTAAGTTTTTAATTAATTTCAAATTTAAAAAAGAACCACAAATTTAGTTGATTTTAAATAGAATTCCTTCATTACTTTTCAAATAATCCAAAAATTCATTGGTTGGGTCAACTCTTACATTTCTCGAAAACAGCTGAATGGTCGATTTTGTTTCGTGATCGATGATATTAAATTCGAGATGTACGCCGCCCTTATTGTTTTCGCACTGAAACATTAATTCAGCAACAAATTGCTCACTAATTGCAAGTAATGGCACTTCGACCGAGATGGAGCGCACTTTGTTTTTTCGAACTTCCGAAAGTAAATCGATATTGTTCACCTTAAATTCGAGCATTTCGGGACCATTGTCTTGTCGGCGGAACCGAGGTTGTACTTTGCCCTTAACCATTAAGAAAAGGCCTTTTTTACAATATTTTCCAAAGTTAACATAATCTTGTCCGAAAAAGAAAATTTTATGTGATCCCTCGTAGTCGGTAATGGTCATGTTGGCAAACATTTTCCCATTTTTGTTCATGCCCTCGTAAGCCTCGCTAACCATGCCTGCCAAAGTAAGGTCGCGGTCTTTGTATGAGGCCATGTCCCCGTCAATTTGTGACAGGTTTACGTTTTTTGTACAAAACGAATCTATTTCGAGTTTAAAATCGTCGAGTGGGTGGGCAGTAAGGTACATGCCAATGAGGTTTTTCTCGTGTTCGAGTTTTACTACACTTGGCCATTCATCAGCTGGGACGGGCTTGGGTTTTTGAATCGCAATTGCTTGGTCGCCACCAAATAAGGATTGCTGGGCCATGTTGCGTTCGTTTTGAATAAGGTTGCCATAGCGAATGAGGTTTTCGATAAGGGTAAGGTCGTTTTTATCGGGGATAAAAAACTGTGAACGGTTGTATTCCGACAAGTTATCGAAACCCCCGGCATAAGCAAGTGCTTCCCAGTTTTTTTTGGTGACTGATTGTAGGTTAATGCGTTCGGTAAAGTCGTATAGGTCTTTGTATAAACCATTTTTATCTCGTTCCTTAATAATATCGCTAACGGCATTTTCGCCAGAGCCCTTAATTCCCGACATTCCAAACCTTATTTCGCCTTTTTTGTTTACGGTAAATTTGTTGTGTGATTCGTTCACGTCGGGTCCCAGTACATTAATGCCCAGATGATAACATTCGTCCATAAATATTGATATGCGATCGATGTTTGAAAGGTTACGGCTCAATACCGCCGCCATAAATTCGGCAGGGTAGTGTGCTTTTAAATAACCAGTTTGATAGGCGATATAAGCGTAACAAACCGAGTGCGATTTGTTAAAAGCGTATTGAGCAAAGGCTTCCCAGTCGGACCAAATTTTATTGATCAGCTTTTTGGGTTCGTCTTTTAATTCCTTACATCCTTCCATAAAGCCTTCGTTGTTAAGGCAACCCTCCATAAACTGTTCTTTCAGTTTATCCATCAGCTTACGGTTTTTCTTTCCCATTGCTTTTCGGAGTGTATCCGATTGCCCACGGGTAAAACCGCCCAATGCCCTCGATTGCAACATCACCTGTTCCTGAAATACCGTAATGCCGTATGTCTCATCGAGGTATTCTTCCATCATGGGGTGATCGTAAACAATGGGTGATCGGCCGTGTTTTCGTTCTACGTAGTTGGGAATGTAGTCCATTGGGCCGGGGCGGTAAAGGGCATTCATAGCAACCAAATCTTCGAAACGGTTGGGTTGGAGTAGCCGAAGCCACTTTTTCATACCGGGCGATTCGAACTGAAAGATGGCTGTGGTATCGCCTTTCGAAAAGAGCTGGTAAGTGGTTTCATCGTCCAATGGTATTTTATCAATATCAATAAGAGTTCCTTTTGAACGTTTAATGTTTTCAAGGCATTCTTTGATAATTGAAAGGGTTTTAAGCCCCAGAAAGTCCATTTTTAAAAGCCCGATCTCTTCTACAAAACGGCCATCGTACTGAGTCGTATAAAGTTCTTCGTCTTTGGTGGGCATTATGGGGATATTCTCAGAAAGCGGATCGCGGCCAATAAGTACCCCACAAGCATGTACTCCTGTTTGGCGAACCGAACCTTCGAGCGATTCGGCCAATTGTATGGTGCGCGAAATGAGTGGGTTTGACGATCGCTTTTCGGCTGCGAGTTCGGGGTTTTCTTTGTAAGCTTTTTCTAGCGTTATTTTGGGTGTTTCGGGCACCATTTTGGATAAACGATCGGCCTCGGATAGTGGTAGCTGCAAAACGCGCGCAACGTCGCGTATGGCCATTTTTGCAGCCATGGTGCCAAATGTGCAAATATGGGCTACTTTATCTTTCCCATATTTTTTGGTCACCCAATCGAGTACCAACTGGCGACCGTCATCGTCGAAGTCAATATCGATATCGGGCATTGAAACACGGTCGGGGTTTAGGAAACGTTCAAACAGCAAGTCGAAATGGATGGGATCGACATTGGTAATTTTAATACTATAAGCCACAACCGATCCAGCAGCCGATCCACGTCCGGGACCAACTATTACGCCCATATCGCGAGCCGCCTGAATAAAGTCGGCAACAATTAGGAAGTAACCCGGAAATCCCATTTGTTTTATGGTGTTGAGCTCAAAGTCGATGCGTTCGATACTCTGGTCGAATGTGTCGGGGTAGCGCTCTTTGGCTCCTTCGTAAACCAGGTGTTCTAGGTAGTCCGATTCGTATTTAACGCGCAATACTTTTTCGAAACCGCCCATGCTATCGTAGCGTTCAAACTCTTTTTTTAGGTCGTCTTCGGTATATTTCTTCAGGTAATCGTCCCAACTGGCAAAGTCAGCTGGAATGGGGAACTCGGGCATAATGGGTGCCGAGTTGAGTTCGTAAACTTCAACTTTATCGACAATCTCTTGCGTGTTTTGTAGGGCTTCGGGAATATCGGAAAAGAGCTGGTACATTTCGTTGGTGGTTTTAAACCACTCTTGTTGGGTGTACCTCATCCGGTTATCGTCGTCGAAGTTTTTACCAGTGTTGAGGCAAATTAGTATGTCGTGGGCATCGGCATCTTCTTCGTTGGTAAAGTGCACATCGTTTGAGGCAATAAGTTTAACACCTGTTTTTTTCGAAAGCTCAATTAAGGCCGTATTTACTCTAACCTGATTGTCGTAAACCTCTTCGCGTTCGCGGGGCGAGAGGGTAGGGTGGCGTTGCATTTCGAGGTAGAAATCGTCGCCAAAAACCGATTTGTACCAGGTGATGGCTTCTTCGGCTCCAGCAAGGTCGTCGTTCATTATTTTTTGAGGAATTTCGCCACCCAAACAAGCCGACGAAACGATAATGCCCTCGTGGTATTTTTCAAGCAATGATTTGTCGATACGGGGTTTGTAATAAAATCCTTCGGTATTCGATATCGAAATGAGTTTTAGAAGGTTTTTATATCCGGTGTGGTTTTTTGCCAGTAAAATGAGGTGATCGCCCGAGCGGTCTTCTTTACCTGTTTTAAACTCCATGCCCCGGGTGGCTACATAAGTTTCACATCCTAAAATTGGTTTCACCTTAAACCATTTTTCTTTGGGGATATCATTGTTCCCATATTGTTCGGACCGACAGGTATTCCAAAATTCTTTTATCCCAAACATGGTGCCGTGGTCGGTTAGGGCGAGCGCTTTCATTCCATCGTCAAAAGCTTTGTTAACGAGGCTTTTTATGCTGGCCTGACCATCGAGGATTGAATATTGTGAGTGAACATGGATGTGGGTAAAAGACTTCATGGTGTAATGTTTTAAAATTCAATAAAAATGAATACGCATTCCTGAGTATTTTCTGTTCTTTAAAAATAGTATTTTATGGCATAGTAAACCTGAATTGTTGAAAAGTTAGTTTAAATCAACAACCCAAAACAAGGCAAAACATTAACAATGTAATGATTTTAAGGTTCGGGAAAGTTACCAACAGTGTTTTATTCCACGTAATAATTGTACAAATATCCGTCGGGGCTACCTACCAATAAGTTAAAATTTGAAAGTTCGGAAGTGATAAATCCAATACTGAACTCGGTGCATCCATCGAGCGGAAAACCTGGGTGAGAGGTGCCGTTAATATCGAAAAGTAGAATTTTGTTGGCTTCTTTTGATGTAATCCCAATTTTTTTAAGATTGCTTGAAAAAGTGTAGATATTGGGGCGATGGCTTATTTTGTAATCGAGTTTCTTTTTAAGTATTGTTTTGCCTTTTTGGTCAATTATAAACACTTGGTTTTCATCAGAATAAATGTATTCGTAACGACTATCGCCACTTACATCGTCGGCTACAAAAAAATGGTTTTCACTTACGTTGATGTTGTGGTTCATCACTTCGTGCTTGCCGTCGAAGTAGGTATAGTGCAGGCTGCCTTGTGTGTCGGTGGTGACCAGGCGTGGTTCGTGAACTGCGGTGCGCTCTTCGAGGTAAATTGGGTTGTTGGGCGAGTGGGGGTAAACTTCGTTCGTTTTTACCCTGATGGTTCCCTTACGGTGCAAAAGGTAATCCTTCATTTTATCCGAAGCCACAATAAAATCTTTCCCATCGATTCGGAAGTGCTGTAAGGGCTGGGTTACAGCGTGGTCGGTTTTGAATATATCCCAACCGTTAAGCAGGTTACCATCGTTGTTATAAGCGTAAATATTATTGTTGGCACAGGCTACAAAATAGCGGTAATCCTTGTTGTTGTCGTAATCGAAAACGGCCACACCATTGGTTGCTTTGGCCCTGAAAGTAACAGGGAAATTTTTAATATTGTTGCCATTACGATCAATCAGGTAAAGCTTATTTTCGGTATTGAACAGGTATTGTAATTTTCCGTTTTTGAGATAATCGATTTGGTGTATTTCGCTTATTATTTTTTCATTGAGCTTGATTCGCCAAACTACTCGCCCGATATTGTTAATCAGGTAAAAACCATTGTTGTTGTCTTGAAGAACAACTTCTTTATTCAACGGGTCGCTATGGTTAATAACCAGTTTGGGTTTAAAATCGAAATTCGATTCAATGTGGCTTTGCCAAATGGTTTGAGGTTTCGATTTTAGTTCGCTACCGTGTACTATAAAAGCGTTATTGTAGATCATGTTGCCAGCTGATGATATTTGCCAACCAGCCGACTTGAATTTGCGCAGTTCGTCGGAGGCAGCTATCTGGGTGGTGATGTTTTTATTAAACAGCACGTTGGCAATTGGTAACGAAATGGCTGTGTTACAGTAAAAAGTGATGTTCGATTTGGCGTTAAAGTTTGTAACATGTTTGTTGTATTCCATGCTGGTTGAAAGTGTTTCGCCTAAAATATTTGAATGAAGAGTGCGGGAAATAGTTCTCACAGCATCGCCAAAAATCAGGTAATTATCAATAACGGCGAACCAATTGGCATCGATGCCACCGAATGCTTGTCCGAACAAAAGTTGTGGCAAATTGGGGTAAGGAAATTTGTAAATGTTGAAAATGGTTTGATTATCGATTTTGTAGGTTTCAACCCAATCGTTCGCGTTGAGCTTGTTTTTCTGAATGTAGCGGTTTTGCAGGTCAATCATTTTGTTTTGCGCGGTGCTGCCACTTTTTGTTTCAATAATCCAAACCCTGCCGCTTTTTGTGTTGGCTTGGTCAACGTTTGTTGAAGCGATGGCAGTTTCTTGGTTGAGGAGTTCAATTAATAATTTTTGAATATTAGTGCCGGTTTCGGATTCAATTTTTAATAAGCTGTTTTCACGTTGAAAAAACAGGTTTCGTTTGGTTAAATATTCTTGATATTGTTCAAAAAACAAGGGTGCGTTCGACAAGGTAAATGTAAGATAAAAGGCAGTGGAGAGCGGCAATACTTTACTTATTCTTGAGGCAGTTGCTTGCTGTTTAAGAAGTAGGTTTGCATAATGATGATCGACCATATCGGTAAGCGAAAAACCTCCTATCATTATGTTGTTATTGGTTATGTTAATGTCGAGTTCAGTCCATTGTGCATAGTTTTCGATATTGCCTATTAGAGATGTCAGTTCACTGCTTGCAATTTTTTTAAGTAAACGTTCAGCATGTTTGTGGTTGATAAATAAATTGAGATCGGCCTGAAAACTCATGGTTTTGAAAAGCTTTCCCAGCTGGTTATTGTTGTCTGGTTCATCGTTAATTTGTTCCGCAATGGTTTCTTCTACCATTATCGATTTATTGCTTATAATGAGCACGCCTTTGTTGATGCTCAGGCTTAGAGCATAATTATCGGCTTTAATTTCATAAATATGTACCCGGTTATATTTTCGCGATTCGACACGATAGGTTGGGTTTGTTTTAAAATGGTTAATCAAGTTATTGGCTGTTGCTATGTCGGTTTTCGACTTTAACGAAATCAACAGTATGGGATTAATATCGTTGCGACCACTGTAATTGAGTACCAAGAAAACTTCGTTCCCCCGTAAAAGCTTTTGATACTCGTTGTTCTGATTGATAAATGACGAAATTGAATCAAAATGTTCAAAAAACGAATGAAAACCTGGAAGTGTGTTGAGTGTTTCAACCATAGGATTGCCCGATAAACCCTGAAAAAGAATTGCCGGTTTGTTTATTTTAACAAATAGGGGAGATGTTGCCGGTATTGCCTCTATTAAATCGCTTTTCGAATGGATTGGTTTTGGTTTTAGAAACATGAAAACCAAAACAATAAGCACCAAAAATAAACTTCCCGATAAGATATAAATTGTTTTCTTTGACATTCTTTTGAAATTTAAACATTCAAATATACGAACAGAAAACTACTCGGTAAACTTATTTTTGAAAAATGGCAATCTTTCTTTTTTCGCTTTTTTTGTTGAGGGCCTTTGGTATTTCGAATAATACGATCGGTAGCGGTAGGCAAACCATGGTGTTAGTCTTTCTCTCTCTTTACGGTGGCCGTTGAAATTAAAAAAGTAGGTTGCTCCAATCATTATTTTAGCGGTCATGTCGTAGGTCTTTATAAGGAATTCGTGCGTTAGATGGTCGGGAACTTCGGGTGTGAGCAGCTTACTATAATTATGACTGCCGTCAATGTAGTCGGCTCCGATAAGCGGTAAACTTGCCTCGGCAGAGAAAAACATACGGTCGGAAAGTTGATAGTTAATGCCAAATGCCGGGCTGAAAAAAATATGAGCTTTTCTTTTTTTATCATCGTAGCGACCTTTGGCATACAGCGGGTGTGTTAGCCCCGTGAAATAGTAGCTGGCCATATCGCTAAAACCCAGCTCAACAGTTGGTGTTTTAACCCCTATAAAACAAGAGTGTTATTCTAGATTTCAAAGATTAATTATGCGGTTTTCTTTTTCATTAAAATTAGATGTTTGTCTAGACCCCATTTTTCCATTGGCGTGATACGTCCCAAAAGCCCATGAAGTCT
>DATERL010000191.1:0-12805 GCA_035271585.1 Prolixibacteraceae bacterium | reverse complement strand
GTTTTGCATGGTTCTAAATTTTATGTTGTTTTTTATCGATTTTATTTTTCTTTCGCATAGTCAAAAAGCATAAATCACTCGTTATCAAAAATAGTAATTGGAAAAGTTGTTTACTAGATTTAAAAAAATTATTTTGTGTTCTAAACTAACATAGTCGTAAAATGAGTTTGAAGGGGAATGGTGAATTAAGGGTTGATCCATCGAATATTAAGCAAGATTTTGTTAAAATTAACCTTAGTGTTCATTGTTGTCGGTATTGGAAATTAACTGAATGGGAATATCAAAACCTTTCGTTCTCATTTTGGCGTTTGTATTACAATTCAATCGATGGGGCTACGGTTCACTTCAAGGGAAACAACGTTGCCCTCAACTCAACAAAAGTGGTGCTAATTCCGCCTTTTACTTCTTTTTCAACTTCGATAAAACATAGTTTAAACGAAGGATTGAAAGGGAGTCGTATTGAATCGCTTGATGAGTTGGATAGAATAAAAGCCGAAGGGGCAATTGATCATTTATTCATTCATTTTAACCTGGGAATTCATTTTGATCAAATTAAACCGGGGCTTTTTGTTTTTGATGTTAATCACGATTTGATTCAGCAAATTGATAAAATTCGAAATACGATTATTGTTTTGAATCAAACAATTGATAATGTGCAGTCGCTACAAATTTATGCCTTGTTGTTGAAGTTAGTTGCCCGCATCGATGCTTCGAATTGGATTGAAAAAACCAGTGATACAAGGGTGTTGAGAATCATTAATTATATTGATAAGCATTACAGCGAGCACCTTTCGAACGAGTTTTTAGCCGATTTGGTAAGTATGGCAAGCAATTCGTTTTTAAGATTATTTAAAATGGAAATGGGGCTTACCATTCAACGTTATTTACAACGAATAAGAATTGATAAGGCCATTGTTGAAATGCACAATTCTCCGGTTAGTATCGATACAATTGCTGCACGGTGCGGCTTTAGCGATCGGCATCATTTTTCAAAAGTATTTAAACGATTTACAGGAATGCCGCCTGCACAATACCGGCAGCAAAAAATCTATTATTAAAAAAATGCATTTAAAAGGAAAAGTGTTTATCGAAAATTTTTATATTTGCGGCCACAAAGCCCAAATGGCGGAATTGGTAGACGCGCTAGTTTCAGGGACTAGTGTTCGCAAGGATGTGCAGGTTCGAGTCCTGTTTTGGGCACAAAACTAATACACAAAGGCCAGTAATTCAATGAGTTGCTGGCTTTGTTTTTTGTGTTTGCACGACATTTGCCCAGCAATGAAAATAGGCGGCAACATGGATAGAGGAATAATAATTATCTATATTTCTGACTGTGAACTACTATATTACTTATTTAGTGACTTGTAAGACAAACAAGTTGAAAATCAGAACTTCGGTAGAAACTATTTATTGTGCTGCATCCATTGCTTTGTCGGCTCTTTTTCCTTTAAAAAGTTCGTATTTGTGGAGCTTGCAATCGAGTGGACCATTAAATAGTCTTATTTTTCGGGAAGGACGTAAGCCAATAAATTTCAAAGCCTTGAGGTTATTGCTGATGATCCATGCTTCGCAGCCTTCGCAGTGATGTTTTAATTGAGTGCCAATTTCTTGATAGAATGGAATGATCTCATCCTCTTCTTTTAAGCGTTCGCCATAAGGTGGATTAATTAAAATAATTCCATCGTTGAATTGTGATTCAGAATTTAAAAAGTCGAGCTGTTTAAATGCAATGAATTTGTCAACACCTGCACGAATGGCATTGGTTTTTGAAATCTCAACTGAACGGCTTTCAATGTCGTTACCAAATATTTTACAAGTTGGTTCTGTAATCTGATCATCGGCTTCTTTTTTTAGTAAATTCAATAAATCGACATCGAAATCTTTCCAATGTTCAAAGCCAAAGTGTCGTAAACGGCCGGGCGCCATATTGCAGGCTATCATGGCGGCTTCGATGGGGAAAGTTCCTGATCCGCACATTGGGTCGAGCAGGTCGGCTTTTTTATCCCAACCCGAAAGGGCGATAATTCCGGCAGCTAAAACCTCACTCATGGGCGCCAAGCCTTGTGCCTGACGATAACCACGCTTACCTAACGATGTGCTTGAACTATCTAATGAAACTGAACAGGTTCTGTCCGAAATATGAATGTTGATTCGTAAATCGGGATCTTCTAAATCGATCGATGGACGCACGCCGTAATTTTCTCTAAATTGATCAACAATGGCATCTTTCGATTTTAATGCTACGTATTGTGCATGCGTAAAATAATCGCCATTAACGGTCGCTTCAATTGCTAAAGTTCCATTTTTTGAAAGGTACTTTTCCCAATCAATGCGTTTTATTTTTTTATAAAGATCGATATCATCGCGAATCATGAATTGTACCAGAGGTTTTAAAACCTTCAGGGTAGTTCGCAAATGGAGGTTGCTTTTGTAAAGCATTTCTTTATCACCATAAAAACTTACAGCACGGTTTAAGGTTTTTATATCGCTTGCTCCCAAATTGTTTAATTCGCTGGCAACTATCTCTTCCAAGCCATAAAGTGTTGTGGCAATCATTTCGAATTTTTCCAAAATATTCAAATTTTTATGTAGGTAGAATTGAGTTAAGACTTAGAAATTATGTCTGAATGTTTTTTTTTTGCAAGATAGCAGTTTTTACTCATAAAATTGATAGGGTATTTATTGTCTATGTGGTTGGCGTAATTGTAGGGATGTTATAGATGAATTTCGATTATAAATTATCACAGTTGTTGTATGTCCTGTTTTGGGCACAAAAAGGTTTGATCGAAAAGGTTGAATTTCTTTATCGTTTAAAAAAAGAGTTGCAAAACACAGTTGATTGATAGTAAATTTGCTAGTCATATTTTACAAAATTCAAAATCACATAACTTCCTGTAATGGATGATTAGTGAGTGGTGATTGCCAATTTAACAGGGCTCGACTGATTACTAAAAATATATTTTCCACGATCCGATTGGAAAAAATGCCATTTGATAAACATTTATAAGTTGTTTTCTCTCGGCATCGTAACGTTGAGTAAACATGTTTTTATGGTCGGTAAGGTTTTGTATATCGAAAGACCATTCCTGTGTTGTTTTTTTTGAATTTTTACGGTAAGCAATACGTAAATCGGTTCTGAAATAGTCGTTGTATTTTTGTGTATAGACATTGTTGAAGTCGTAAATAACTTCGCCTATATTATTTGATTTATCAAGGTCGATGGGTATAAATCGTTTGCCACCAGCCCAAACAAATTTGATATTGATCGATAACGCATCATTTTTTATGGGAAGTTCATACCCACATAAAAAATTCATGGTGTGGTTTCCGTTAAAGGCATTGTTGCGCCATATTAGATCGCTACCGCGATATTTTGCATCGTAAATTGAAGTAGTGAATAAAAAGTAAAAATTTTTATTTAGGTACTTTTCAATGGTGAGTTCAATTCCTTTATTGGTGCCTAATCCGCTGTTTTCAAGGCTGTCTTCGCATTCGTTGTGGAAACTTGCGCCGTAGTTCGACATACTGAATGTTGATGCTCTTTTTTCAATTGGAACATTATAAATGTATTGATGGTAAGCTTCGATTTTTAATTTTAAGTTTTTGCTAATTGACCAATTAGAACCAGCAACTAAATGATGACTTTTAGTGAAATCGAGATTTTTGTTGGTAAGTATATAGCCCTCATTTTCAAAATTATTGGATGTTTGAAGAAAATAAACCAGTCGTGGTTGCATTTGCCCGTGTAATCCATAGCCCAGGTTTATATTGTGTTTGGAATTGATATTGTAACTTATCCCAAATCGAGGTTCAATAACTTTTGAATTATTTAAGCCTAAAAATTGACTATGTAATCCCCAGTTAATAGTTATTGTTTTTGATAAGCGATTTTTTGACTGAAAGAAAGCCTCGTACAACATTGTTTTTCCATTTGTATTAATGCCTTGAATAAACTTATCAATTGGCGTAATGTAGGTTTCGTCGAACAAGTTAAAATCATATAAACTACCTGTAATTCCAGCCTGTAGCGTGTTTTTAGCTCCTGCTTTCAATGTGTATTTGCTTGAAATTGAATAAATTGTTTCAGTGAAATTTTCGTTGTAAAAATTAAATGCTACTTTGTTTTTTAGAGAGTCAACAACGTTAAATGAGTTGGAATAATTTGCTGATATTGTTGTTTCGATTCGTCCGTTTTTTGTTATAAAATAGCGGTTGGTTAGTCCGATAATGCCCATTTTTGAGCCGCTTTGCACTGTTGTGCTGGGTAACATTTCAGAAGTCCACCCGCTTTCCGAACTTGTTGTGTTATCGGGATCATCGTTAATGTCAATCTTGCTTTTTCCGCCAATGCCAATAATTGAAAAAGTTCCTGCTTTTGATGTTGGTATATGAATTTTTAACGAGATATCGGCATATTTGGGTACTCCACCAACTTCGAACATACCCATGGCGCTCATCAAGTCCATCATGGTATAGCGAAAGTTGACCATGTAAGAGCTTCCTTTTTCTTTTGAAATTGGCCCTTCGGCACCAAATTCGAAGCCATTAAAGCCCATTCCGCCCATAAATTCGTGTTTTTGGTTATTGCCGTTGCGCATTTTTAGATCGAATACCCCCGATAGAGCATTGCCATATTCTGACGGAAACGCACCAGTGAAGAAATCTGATTTACTAAGTTGGTTATTGTTGAGAATGCAAATAGGACCACCAGTGCTCCCATAATTTCCAAAATGATTGGGGTTAGTAATGGTTATGCCGTCAAGTTTCCAGAGCAAGCCCGTTGGTGAGTTTCCACGAATAATAATGTCATTTCGTTGGTCGCCAGCTGTTATTGCCCCTGCAAAGTTTGCGACCATGCGTGCCGGGTCGCCCCAGCTACCAGCGTATTTGTTCGATTCTTCGACCGTGAATGTACGGGAGCTAGTCAAGGTGAATTCGTTGACAGGCTTGTCTTTAGTAAAAGCGGTAATGGTTATTTCGTCAATGTTTTCAATTTTCTCGAGCAATTCAATGTTAATAAATAGGTTCTTGTTTGAGTTTAGTACAATATTTGAAAATATTTCTTTTTCGTACCCAATAGAACTGGCCTCAATTGAAACGCGTCCCGATGGAATGTTTTCAAACTGAAATTTGCCATGGGTATCGCTTGTTGTTCCGTATGTTTTATTTGCTGCAACTACCACTAGTGTTACCCCAGGTAAAGTTATTTGCGATTGTTTATCGCTTGTTGTTCCGTAAATGGTTCCTACAATTTCTTGTCCGCTTGAAAATTGGCATAAGAATACCATGAGGCATAGCACGTAACTAGCCACGAAAAATGTTTTCATACTTAATTTGTTTATTTTAAAATGTTGTGATATTACAACTGAAAAACCGAGTTCGTTAGGTTCTACAATTGAATTGTAGCTTTACGAAGCCATTTTTTTATTTTTTTATCCACTTCATGAAGGTTGCAATGTTTTTATAACTTACAGTAACTTCTTCTAAAAAGGGGGGCACTAATATTATTTTGAGCCTGCTTTTTGAATAAGGTATCATTTCCTTAATAGCTGAAATACTGCTGATAATTTTACGGTTTAATCGAAAAAAAATGTATGGATCAAGTTCTTGTTCAAGTGATTCGAGCGTTTGTTCAATGAGCAGATTCTCGTTTTGTTGAGTACGGATATATACGCCTCCACCATAAGCATAGAAATATGCAATATCGGTATCGATCACAATGCGTAGCTTTTTACCGCTATGGCTTACAAATCGTTTTTTATAATTTTGGGCATTGTTTTCGAGCAGCTTTAACGAATTCAAAACTCTGGAATAATCGAAATTCGGAATGGTGAGAGTTTTAAATTTATGAATGCTTTTTCGTAGTTCGTCTTTATCGATAGGCTTTAGCAGATAGTCGATGCCATTGTGTTTAAATGCCTGTATCGCATATTGATCGTAGGCAGTAGTGAAAATTACAAGGCAATCAATATTCACTTTTTCGAATATTTCGAAGCATATTCCATCTGATAAATGAATATCGAGAAAAATAAGATCAATACTTTGTTGTTTTAAAAATGCAATAGCGCCTTCAATTGAAGGAATGATGGCCTGTACTTCGAAGTTGTTGTCGATTTCGCTAATATATTGTTGCAACTGTTGTGCTTGAGGAAGCTCGTCTTCAATAATTAATGTTTTCATAGCTCATTCGATAAAATGGGAATTTCAACTGTAAAGAAGTATTCATTTTGTTGATAACTAATGGTTTTACCAACAAAGTTTAGGTAACGTTGTTCGAGGTTTATTAAACCTGTTTTTGTTGTATTTGCTAATTTGCGTGGCTGATAATTGTTTTGTACAACTATGGCTTGTTTATTCTCATCGACAAAAACTTTAATATGGAGAGGTGATTTGATAGATGAAATATTATGCTTTAAGGCATTTTCGACTAGTAGTTGAAGTGTTAGTGGTAATAAAAAGTTGTTGTAATATTTAGGATCGATACTGTTCTCGAAACTGAATCCATCGGTATATCTTATTTGCTGAAGAAAAATGTATGAATTTATAAATTCAATTTCTTCGCCTATAGTTGCTAGATCGTTGTTGTTTACATCAAGAAAATAACGGTAAATTTTAGAGAATTCGTTTACATAGCGAATCGCTTTTTCCTGATTGGTGTTAATCAATGACGAAAGTGTTCCTAAACTGTTAAATAGAAAATGAGGGTTTACATGGTTCTTTAATGCGTCGAATTTCGATTGTATATTTTCTTTTTCGAGTACCGCAGTGCGGGTAAGTTCTCTTTTCCATAAGTAAAACAGGAAGGTGGCTTCGTGTAGGGTTACGGTAAATATAAAAACCAGTAGCACAATTAGATGAAACGTTTTATGCTCGGCCCAATAATTGGGTTTTATGCCGTCGACAATTAATGAAATGCTGTACACCAATAAAATAATTGCTGCCGTGGTAGTGAAGATATAAGCTAGTACTACTGAAATATGCAAAAGTGGATTTTTGTCCCAGGGGAATTTTAGCCAAAGGTAATTTCCAAATCTACGCGAAATTACCCACGAAAAAAATGTAATCAAAACCGAAAGAATCGACCATTGGAAAAAATTGGGCTGTGAGGGCCGTATCCCAAAAACCAACGGAGCTAAACCGCCAATAACCGTAATTCCAAAAATCATGATCCAACGGTCGTTATAAAGCTCTTTTTTTGTTTTTGTTTTTTTCACTGTTTATAATATGCTATTGGTTTTCTGTTTCACAAACATATAACTTCAAATATCACAATAAAAATAATTCACCATGAAATAGGAAATACGATTATTGAAATAGGAAAATGAAGCATTGAAAACCTTTTTCCTTTGTTTCAATTATGGCATTATTTCAATGTTTTGTTTCGAAGTATTCCAACCGCTGAGTTCAATCCATAATGGGTGACTGATGTTTTCGGAGAGGTTTATTTCGATGGTTTTTTTCTCGCCGGGTTTCATGCTGAAATAATTTTCGGAATAAAATGCCGGTATTACCCAGTCGCCTTTTTCATTGTGTACTTTTAGCTGATTGAACATGGATATGGTGCTGCTTGGGTTTTCAATTTCAACTTCGATTTTAAGCTTTGAAACAATACGGGTCGAAAGATTTAACGCTACTTGTTGCATGTTGTTTAACTCCGAATAATCGGGGTATTGTGACATGGGAGTATAAACCCAGTTGGTTTTTTCCCAATCGTATTTTTCGTCACGTGCCGATAGCCAGTAAAAATTATCGCTGAGGTGTTTGCCATTCTCATCATTAATTTCGAGAAATAGGAGCATTGTTTGCTCTGGTTTTCCAATGTTGGCTATTGTGATGCTTCCGTTTGCCGGGATTGATACTTCTTGCTTGAATTCTTTAATTATTTCGGACGAAGCATTGAAAAGTGTGATTTTTGCCGTGGCTTTTTCAAGGGATTGTAATTGTTCGTTGGCTGCAACAATTGAATAATTGCCGTAGTTGTAAATGAGTTGCACGGGTGCTAATGCTTTTTTTGTTGCGTAGTAGGCAGGTGTTGGAACCAAGTAATAATCGTATAGTTGCCAGTAAAACGAAGGCCAGGCTGAGTTAAGCATCCATTGTATAACGCCAGTTGCTTGAGGTCGGTTAACCCTAAAAGCTTCGAACATGCTCCTAACGGCTTCGTAATTTACCAAGTGGCTTTTTATAATGTAATTGTCGAAACTTGTAGCTTCGCCCCATTGTTGGTTAAGGGTTTCGGTGTTTACTCTCATGGTGTTGAGATTTGTTTCCGAAGTAGTACAATATTGATCCCAATGGCTATTTAACGGCCAACGTTGGTCAGCGGGTAACATTTTTTCAATACTTTCTTTTACTGGTAGTATTGCTCCCGGCCCTGTTTCGGTATTAAAACCAAATGCGCCACCATATTTTTTATCGATATACCAATACGATGGGCCAACATATTCGTAAGGTCCTTCCATTTTTACGCCGGTAGGGCCTGTTAGTTCACTGCTGCGGTTGGATGCGGCTCCAAGCCAAGGACGATTGTCGTAATTGTTAAATATGTCGATGTAGCGTTTTTCGAGCTCGGGACGTGGAATCATGTCGCTGCCTACCAGCCAAACAAATATGGAAGGGTGGTTGCGGAGCCACAAAATTTGGTCAATCATATAATTGGAGAGCAAGTCAAAATCTTCTTTGCTATTGGCACCGCCAAAATCGTCGCAGGCTTTGCCCAAGTAATTTTCCCATTCCCACTGACAGCTCCAGCCCACCATGGACAAAATGCCTTGTTGGTCGCATTGTTGATAAATATTGCGCGATGAACCCCAAATGGTTTCAAAGCGAATGGTGTTCATTCCCATGTCTTTCACATATTTTACTTGAAGCGCATTGCTTTCGGGCGTGTCGCGCAAGAAAATCTCATCGGTCCAGCCAGCTCCTTTAATCAGTATTTCGTGACCATTGAGTTTAAATCCGCGTACACCTGTTTCATTAAAATAACTTTCGATTTCGCGAATGCCAAACTCTATATTTTCGCTTGAAATAATATTGTTGCTTTTAAACTCGAGTTGCATTTTGTAAAGGTTTGGTTCGCCTAAACCGCTGCACCACCATAGTTTAGGATTTTCGATGTAAAGGCCGGGAATATTTTCGGCACTTAATTGAATTTCTTTTTCTGAATTGGCCGCTAACGAAACTGGGTATTTGTAAGTAGCACCGTTGAAGCTGATTTGGACATTGCCATTGATGGGCTTGTTGTCGAAATTTTTGAGCGTTGTACCAACGGTAAGCCATGCTTCGTCTAGTGTTTCGGTGTTAACCTTGCTGCGTACAAAGCTGTTTTTTAGTTGTACTTTATCAAATGTTTCGATATAAACAGGTCGCCAAAGTCCCATGTTTTCGTCTAGTGGACGCGGGTTCCAGTCAACAAACCCCAGTCCAAAATCGCCTTCGTATTGACGAATTACTTCAACTGCAAGTATGTTTTGACCTACCTGAATGTGAGGAGTAATGTTGAATTCGAATTGGCGGAAGGGGCCAAAAACGGTATCGGCCGATGCAACTTGCTGACCATTAAGCCATACGTTTGCGCGATAACTTATCCCTTCGAAGTGAAGAAGTGTGGTTTTTTGTGCTGCATTGGTCGGTATTTCAAATTCGGTTCGGTAAATCCACCCCTTATCAAATATGGTTTTATCAACCTGATAATATGTTTCGGTATCGAGTACATTTTCGTATTCGGGCAGTTTCGATAAAATGCCCATAACGGTTGAAGGTACTTGTGCCGCAAGCCATTCTGAATCGTTGTAATCCTTTTGTGATAACTGTTCAAGGTTTTCATAAACCTTTGCTTTTGAACTAATTTTCCAGTTTTTAAGCACTTGTTTTTCGATGGCTGTGTTAGGTGTGCAGCTAATTGTCATTATGGTAACGATTAGGATTAGAAGTTGATGTTTCATTGCTTATTTGTTTTTTATATTTTTCAATAGTTCGTTATATTTTTATAAAAGATTAAAGTATAGTGTCTTATGAATCATTCGAATT
This sequence comes from Prolixibacteraceae bacterium, assembly GCA_035271585.1. Lineage (GTDB taxonomy): Bacteria > Bacteroidota > Bacteroidia > Bacteroidales > Prolixibacteraceae > Roseimarinus. Next base: position 2,776 of record DATERL010000191.1, on the reverse strand, counting down.
TACAGCTAAACAATAGAATATAAGCACTCTGCATTTTGTCTCAATACTAATATCTAATAATCTAACGATCTATTATTATTGCAATTCAATATTTAATTGTTGATTAAAAGTGATGCGCCCAGTAAGTGACTTTGTGGGTTTTTTGCACATGTTATTGTGAGCTTTTTGATGCTGTTGGGATAGGGGAAATCTGTTAGGGCTTCGTTCATAGCCTTTTCGAAAAAGGGAAAGGCTTCGGCGATTGAGCCTCCCAGAACAATTATTTCGGGATCGTAAGCCAAAACAGTGTATTTAATGGCTTGTGCAACGTGTTTCCCAAATTCGTTAAAAATGTCAAGCGCTTTTGTATCGTTGTTTTTTGCATTGTTATAATTGTCTTTGCCCTTCATATTGTGGAAAGCAGAAAAAAAATTTCCACTGCAATAAAATTCGAGATTGTGTTGGAGGTAGGGGAGTAGCCCAATTTCGCCGGCACCGGCATTTGCTCCTTCAAGTAACAGGTTGTTGATGATAATACCGGCTCCAAGTCCGGTTCCAATTGCCAGTCCAACTGCTGAATAATAACCTTTTGCTGCCCCAAAGTGGTGTTCACCTAAAATGAAACAATTCACATCGTTATTGACCTCTACTGGTACGTTAAACTGTTTTTCGAATATGCTTTTTAAATGCACTTCGGTCCACGAGGGAATATTAGCAACATTGTAAACAATCCCTTTTTTAGTATCTACTACCGATGGAACTCCAATGGCGATGCCCTTAACCTGCCTGTTGAAAAGAGAGGATATGGTTTCGCTAAGTTGTAAAAGTGTGTTGTCGAGATCGTTTTTGTTTTCCAGTTTTTTCTCAATCGTTTTTTTTAATTTTTGGTTTTCTACTAAACCTACCCGAATGTTGGTCCCGCCCAAATCAACAGCAATTATTCCGTTTTTCATATTTTTATATTTTACTATTGCAATAAAAGGACTATTGGCTAAATTTAGTACGTAAAATACGTAAAAATTAATTTAAAAAACGTAAATGAAGAACAATAAGATATTAGCTTTAACATTATGGTAGGGAGAAAAAAAAGGAGAGAACCCCAAAATGATTCTCTCCCTAAATAACGGTACTTTAATATTTTATTCAGCCTGTAAAACCATTCGGCGACTCATTGTAAATTGGCCGGATTTAATTGTGTAAAAATAATGGCCTTGAGTTAGTTTTTTAGCGTCGAATTCAACACTGTGTTTTCCTTGTGAGAACTCTTTGCCGGCAAGTTGAGCTATTTCAGTTCCCCTAATATCGTAGATCACTAGCGAAACGTAGGTTGGTTTCGGGATTTCGAAGCTGATTATTGTTTTGTCGGCAAAAGGGTTCGGATAATTTTGTTTCACGCTGTATCCCTTTATTGTTTGAATATATTCAAATCCAGTGGTTGTGGTGTCGGCATTACAAATGTTTTTGGCATCGTTGCCCAATCCGCTTGGAGCATCGGCACTGTTCGAAATGCAGATTTTGTCAAGCTTGGCTCCATCTTCGCGGTAAGTAACAACAAGGGTGTGTTTTCCTGCCGTAAGTGGTACGTTAATCAGTTGCATCCATTGTCATCCGCTGGTGGCCAGTCCATTGCATGAAGTGTAAGCTCCGCCATCGATACTGACCCAGCACGAATCGTCGTCGGCAGTAGGGCAGTTCATTAAGCCATAAACATAGTAAGTTGAGTTGGTGCTGGTGGTAAATGGAATGGTGATGGCCCCTTCGCTTCCGGCTGCTTCTGTAAGGCTTTGGATGCCCGCTTTAACCGTTACGTATTGTCCGTTCGAGGCGGTTTTGTCGTCAATAATATCCCAGTTTTCACCAATACTTTCGCATTCGGGTTCAAAACAAAGCGATTCAATTTTGGCAGGCTCTTCGGGTACATTGGTCTCTTCGGGGTCAATCATTTCGTAACCCAAAATGGTGAGCATTTGAGCAGCATATCTTTTACCCAGTTCGCGGTAACCAGCCGAATTGAAGTGGAGTTTATCTCCTGCAGCGGTACATCCGCTCGACGAAATGGCATATGAGTTGGTGATGGTTTTTGGCAGTTTAGTAATAATTGAATTCATGCTTGCACAAACACCACCCTGATCGGCATGTACAACCTCGCCAGCCAGTAGCGGAACTGAGTCGGGGTTTAAAGCCAAGTCGGTCATTAGTTTATCGTACACCTTTTTTACTTTGGCAGGCCATTGCTGGTCGCCGGTGTTCGACTCTCCCTGGTGTAGTAAAATTCCCTTTATCACACCATCTTTTTGTGCCAATTGTGCCACTTCAACCAAATGGGCATAAGGGTTCCCACCGTACTCGTCAATGATGCTTTTCATCCACGATTCGGCAGTTGCGGCATAACTTTCGTACTTGTCTTCGTCGAATAATTCAATTTTACAGCCAGCTACCGACACATTAATGATTCCTATTTTTACATTTTCGGGAAGGCTTGCTACCATGGTTCGGCCAAAATAATCGGCAGGCGAAAGACCCGAATAACAACGTGTTAAAGGTGGTGTTGCAGCGTACCAATTGCCTTTTTGTCGTTTCAGATTACCGCAATTTACAGCTTCTAACACCTGAAAACGGGCATCAACAGTTTTATCTTTTGCTTCAATGGTGCCTTGTCCTTCCATGTTCGATTGCCCGAAACATAAATAAATATGAAAGTCGGGATCTTGTGAAAATAGGTTTGAACTTAACAGGAGAATGACCGTTAACAGCATTAATTTCGAAATTAGCTTATCTTTTTTCATTATAGTGAATT
>DATERL010000190.1:0-9325 GCA_035271585.1 Prolixibacteraceae bacterium | reverse complement strand
CGCATTGATCATCAACACATGATCTAAAATGGTATTCGCAGGATTACCACTCAAGTTGAAATAGGAATGATTGGTAAGGTTTACGACCGTTTCCTTGTCGGTTTCGGCTTCGTAACCGATATCGATGGCATTGTCGTCGGTAAGTTTCATTGTTACTTTTACGTTAAGGTTTCCGGGGAAACCGGCTTCTCCATCGGGTGACAAGTAAGACAGCTCTACCGTCTGGCTGTCGGGTTGAACAGCTTTAAAAACTTTGGTATGAAAGCCTTCATCCCCCCCGTGTAACGTGTGGCCGTAATTGTTTTGTGGAAGTTGATATTCCACTCCTGCTACTGTAATTTTTCCATAGGCAATTCTGTTAGCATAACGACCAATAGTTGCTCCAAAATCAGTGGGAATATTGATGTAATCTTGAATAGAATCAAAACCCAATACTACATCTTGCATAGTCCCATCTTTGTCGGGTACCATTATGGAAACAATTCGTCCACCGTAATTTGTCACGCACACTTCAATTCCGTTTGCATTTTTCAACACATACAAATCGGTGGAATCACCGTCAACAATCGTTTGAAAATTACTTCGCTTTAATCCCGAAAGAGTAGTCGTTTCTTTGGGAACTTCTTTTTGTTTGTTGGTACAGCCAACGATGGCTACTATAGCCATCAGCCAGCATAGTTTGTTGGTCTTCATTGTTTGTATTTTTATTAAATTGGATATTTTTAAAAATTTCTTGTTTCTTTTTATACTTAATCGGTATCATCTTTTCCGTGAAAACAACATGGATCGCTTGCTGTATTGCAAAAGTAAACAATTATTCGATATGTCGTGTGTTTTTTCTTTTATAATTGGGACTATTTATCACTGTATTCTGTTTGGTGCGTTGAAAACCTGAATATTTGAAATTACAGGTGAAGCTCAGATAATGCTATCATTGGTAGCTCAATAAGTAATCGACAGCAAAATCGTTTTTTATTGCTTTATCTTTCTTCCTCGAATCACATTAGTAAATCAATTATTGTTCTATTGGAATTTTATGATGATTTTTTTCCCTTCATAAACTATTGATTTGTCAAATTGATGTATAGGATCTATTCCGACAGCTTTATTTTTTAAAACACGAACGATATTGAATTTACGTTTTTTAAGTATACCTGGAAAAGATCCCTTCCGATCTTCAATGGTTAGTGTCTTTTTAGCATCGTTCCATTTGAAAGTGATTGTAGAATACTTTCCTTTTTCATAGTTATAATTATCATTTTCGTCTTCATACAACGTAAATTCACCATCAGAACCTTCGTATATCCGAATTTCTAAGTCGTCCCATTTCTTTTCTTCTGCATATTGAACTTTGGGACCAAAAGGAAGAATTGAGCCACTTTTTATATACAAAGGTATTATGTCGATCGGTGACTCTTTTTTAATAGTTTGGCCGCCTTTTATTCTCTCCCCTGTCCAAAAATCAATCCAGTTGGCACCTTCGGGTAGATAAAGTTCCCTCGATTTTGTATGATTAAAATGCTCTTTCCCGTTTTTCGAATACATTGATTCTGTAACAGGGCAAACTAATATTGATTTTCCAAACATGTATTCGTCGTTTATATCAAGAACATTTCTATCATTTGAGAAATCCATCATTAGGGGCCTCATTATGGTCGAGTGATTGTTTGTGACATCCCATGCTGTTGAGTAAATATAAGGCAACAAGTAATAGCGTAAATTAATAAATTTCTCAATTGCATCATAAATTGGCTCTCCTTTTTGACCAAACTGATAAATTTCACGTGGAGCATCAGTGCCATGTGATCGCATCATCGGACAAAATGTCCCAAATTGAAGCCAACGTACATAAAGTTCTCGGTATTCAACATCGTCTAGTTTCTTGGGGAATTCCCATAAAAAGAATCCTCCTATATCGCTGTTAAAATAGGGATTGGCACAAAGAGAAAAGTTGAGTCCCGCAGAAATCTGATCACGAAGAGCTTTCCACGATGCAATTACGTCGCCAGACCAAGTGTTGGCTCCGTACCTTTGCTGGCCTGCGAAGGCTGATCGTGTAAGAATAAAAACTCTTTTATCGGAGGTCATCGCCCGCTGATGTTGATAAACCCCACCTACTGTCATTAAAGGATAGGCATTTCTAACTTTACGAAAAGAACCCAAGTAGGTTTTTGTATCAAAATCATTCGGTTTCGGGTCAAAATGGTCGGGTTCAGTTGAATCCATCCACCATCCATCTATGCCAAGAGAAAAAAGACCTTGGTTTAAATATTTCCAGTATATATCGCGTGCCAGCGGATTATAGGCATCATAAACCTTTACTCCTGAGGGGTAATCTGGGTTTGGAGGCCATTTTTCTGAGCCCGATTCCGGCCATGTTTTAATATTGAAAAGCGCGTTTATTTCATTTAATTCCATATAGGGTTTGGTGTGTGGTCCAAACGATGACCACACTGAGATGATCATGTGAGCATTTAATTGATGTATTTCATCTACCATTTTTTGTGGATCATAAAATTCAGGATTAAGAAATTCCATAGCATTCCAAAGGTAATTATTCCCCCAATATTGCCAATCCTGGATAATTCCGTCTAGTGGAACTTCCAGCTCACGATACTTTTTTACCACTCCAACTATTTCATCTTGACTTTTATAACGTTCTCGACTTTGCCAATATCCGAATGTCCATAAGGGTAACATAGGAACTTGCCCTGTGAGATCACGCATCTGCGAAATTACTCCATCGGCATCTCCTCCGTACATGAAATAATAATCGATACAGTTACCCACTTTAGACTTAAAATAAGTACTGTCAAGTCTGTCTTCAAAAATTGTGGGTGAATAATTGTCCCAGAATAAACCATACCCTTTAATGGATTGAAAAAAAGGAATATAATCGTCTGTATTTCCTTGAATCATATTAAGCTTTAGATTGCGCTGCACCATTTTACCCTCTTGCTGAATACCTAAACCATAAATAGCTTCATCTTTATCAAGTTGAAATAGCTGTTTAATGGTATAGTTGTCTTCATCTGCGTCATTGAACGGAATAAAATTTTCAGATGATTTTTTTTCATTCAGTAACAATTTGTCATTTAGTGTTTTAAAGGATAATATACCGTGTTTCATATCTAAGATAACTGTCAGTTTTTCGTTTTGAATCGATAATTTATCTCCTTTCATTCGGCAATCAAAGGTAGTTTTTTGAGGGATCTTTATAACCGATAAGCTTTCTTTCGAATAAGTTCCTCCAACCGGCCATTTAAGCACCCTTACAATTGAGGGACTATAAAACTGAATCTCAATTCCAATGGAATCGACTTCTGTTTTTATACCCAAATCTGTTTTAATAAAACATTGAGCTTGGGTCTTAAGAAAAAAAATAATTATAAAACAGCATAATAAATTAAATCGTTTCATTTTATTGTGATTTTTTTGGGTTAATATTTCAAATTCCAATAGACTACATATCGTTGATGATGCAAACAATAATAAGAGATCAGTTTGACGTCTTTCGAATCCTTCGAGGCATACGTTAATTCCAATGTAATGTAGAGAGGACATGTCCCAACGTATGTCCTCGTAACTCTACCTGGAGAGTTTCCCCATCCGCCCAGTGGTTGTGCTTTGTGAGTATCCATGCCGGTGTTTGCTCTGAAAGTGAGCAAGAGCCGATTATTGTTTAGCAAATGATGTCTCTTTACTGTGTAAAATGAGACAAATGTGAAAATAAGTAACATTAAAAAAATACGTTTATTTTCATAGTTGTTTAAAATTAAAGAGAATATTCTTAAAAAATTTTCAGGAGGTCAAATTTTTTAATTAAGGAACTCCTGAAAATTTTATGAAGTAAGAATACATTTTATCTGTTAATATCCCTGATTTTGTTTCAAATTGGGATTTTTTTCAATTTCGGCACGAGGAATCGGGAACAATGCTCTATAATTCCCATTCGGAGAATGGGATAACCATGATTTTTTTGTAAATACACCAAAACGGATCATATCGGTTCTTCTTCTGCCTTCTTGATCAAATTCCCACCCCAGCTCGTCCAGAAATCGGCCATAGGTAATATCAGAACCTCCCTCAAAAGTTGAAGTTATGTGATTACGGAGTCCATAATCGTATGAGCTGCCTTGTAATAGATCGCTACCAGTGACAGTTGCTTCTTCTGGATTGGATTTAAAATTACGTTCCCTAATTTTGGTGACGATTTTTGCAGCTTCATCGGCCTTTCCCAAGCGTAATAAACATTCTGCTTTCATCATTAAAATATCTGCATAGCGGAATAAAGGGAAATCATTGCTTAAACGATTTGTGGCACCCATTTCTATTTCAAACTTTCCTAATCGAAAACCATGTATTTCTTCACTTTTATCAATGCCGGGTACTTCATTTATGTAGGCAAGCGGTTCACCTATTAAAGAGCCGAGAGTACAATAAAGACTATCGCCACTTGCGGTATATTGTTGACCTTTAATAAAATTATTCTCATAGCGCGCATCGTTCTCATTAAAGGTGCTTATAAACTGTGGTGTCATACACAATCCTCCCCAGGGTGGGTGTTCAAGTTTATAGGTTGCCTGATTTTCGGGTTGTAAGGTCTGCATATGAATATCAAAGGCATTCCAACTGGTCACATATTTTGATTCAAAAGGTAATGCAAAAATAATTTCTTTTGAGTTTTCATTATTGGTAATAAAAACCTCCTTTTGATTGGATTCCAATTGGAAGTGGGCGGAATTAATTACTGAATCGCATGCTGAAAGGCATTCTTCCCACATCGCCTCACCCGTATATACTTCAGCATTTAAATACATTTTTGCCAGCAGTGTAAATCCGGCCCATTTATTGAATTTTCCATAAGTTTTCTGATTATTTTCGTCACTTACCTTCGGGATGTTTTGTTGTATTTCATCAACTATAAACTCGAAAACCTGTTTTCTTGTACACTGTTCAGGTAGAAAACCTTCCGGGACATCAAACCTGTCTACAATAGGTACATTTCCGAAAAAATCGCATAAAACCCAATAATAAGACGCACGGAGCAATTTCATTTCAGCAATTAAAGTTCGCTTATCCTCTTCAGATACAGGAATTATTCCTGATTCCATTTGATAGATTATTCGGTTACAGTTTGTAATTCCAGTATAAGTTCGATTCCACGTGTTAATTACAACATCATCATCGGTTGTCCATTTATGTTCATGCAATCTTCTGTATACACCACCATCTACCCAACCGTTTGGTCGTGCCGGTATGACTTGTGCATCTGCTGAGAGTTCATTGGCGCGGTAAAGTCCATTCCATTCTAATAATATAATTCGCCAGTTAACATAAGCTGCTCCAGCCAGAGCTGCTAAGTCTTCGTCTGTGGCTTTGAATTGACTATCAATGATAGCGTTAAAACTTTGATCTTTCAAATCAGTACATGAAAAAGTCGTTATCATCAAAAGAGCATAAAATATTATTCTGATTTTTTTTGCATTTTTAATCGTATATGTTTTCATCTTTTAATTTTTTTAGAATGTGATATTGAATCCAAGCGTAAAAGTCCGTGTGGTTGGATATTTATCGCGGTTATCAATGCCGGGACATAACCCGACACCGCTATTGATATTAATCCCACTTTGTGAAGAAGTTCCGGGTGGAACTAAACTCACTTCTGGATCAATTCCTTTATATCGTGTAATAATTAAGGTGTTTAAAGAAGATAAATAAATTCTTGCAGATTGAATATATTTTATGTTGATTTTGGGAATAGTAAAGCCCAACATAATATTATCAATTTTCCAATAATCCCCATCTTCTATATAATAGCTGTTGAACTCGTGAGGAGATTGCAAAAGTGTTTTCCCGAAAACAGGATCAAATGCGCTTTTTAACAAATTATACTGAATATAAGTAGGATTTTCATACATCATACGTTGCATATTTGCTATTTGAAAATCAAAGGCCCCGCGCATTGTTATGGATAAATCCCAGTTTTTATATCTGAAATTATTTGACCATCCAATGTAATAGTTAGGTAGTCCGTTTCCGATTACTTTTTTATCTTCAAATGAGTGTTTAAAATCACTATATTTCACAGCATTACCATCAGCATCCTCATAAATCCACTGACCATAATTTGCCATATCGTTTTCGTCATCGCAAATATCTATTACCTTGAAACCATAGAAATTACCAATTTCATCACCAATTTTTACAATATGGGTAAATGTTTGTACAGGAGGGCCCGTATATCCTGTAGTAAAATAATCAGTAGATACTTGGTAAAGATCGTTTGAAAGACTTACGAGTTTATTTTTATTTGTGGAGAAACTAATGCCGGACGTCCAACCAAATTCTTTTTTGTCGAATGGTGTAAAATTTATCATTATTTCAATTCCTCTATTCTCCATCTTACCTACATTGGCACGAGTTGTAGGGTATAAGTTTGGTGGACTGGGAACAGCATAATCAAAAAGAAGGTCATTAACTTTACGGACATAGTAATCAATATTTCCCGATATCCGATTATTCAGCATACTGAAATCAATTCCGAAATTGGTTTCATGTTTTTCTTCCCATTTGAGATCAGGATTAGGATTTTGTATAGGAACTAACGTTCGCATCCATTTACCGTTGGAAAGAATATAATCGCTATACCCAAGAAGTCCAACACCTCTGAAGAGATCAGAAGGAACCGAACCGGTTACACCGTATCCTAATCGCAATTTAATGTTTGTGAAAAGTTTTTGGTTTGCCATGAAAGGTTCCTCTGTCAATCGCCAACCAAATGAAACAGCTGGAAATGTTCCCCATTCGTTATTTGTTCCCCAAAGTTGACTAGCCCCTTCGTGACGTAAACTACCCATAAATAGGTATCGGTCAGCATAACTGTAACTTATTCTCCCAAAGAAACCAATCAAATTTGTTTCAGCATGATAACTATTTTGAGGATTTGGAACCCTCCCATCTTTAGTTGCTTCTCCTAAGCCAATATTATAATAGCCAAATTGATCTGTAGGGAAATCCCAGTTTTCCATTGACATTGAAGTGTAATTGTTTTCTTGATAACTATATCCCGTTAAAGCAGTAAAACGATGATTTTCGATAACATCGGAATATTCTGCTGTTACTTCTGCCAATTTATCGAATGATTCTGAAGCACCAATGGATGCATACCCATTTCTATTATCACGCAATGTGGAAACATGTTGTTTTGTTTCGGAATAACCTCCATTTTCATTCCATTTAGAATAGGATAAAACAGCAGATAATTTCAATTGATTAATTGGGTTAAAAATAATGTTGGCATTAAAACGCGTTAAGTGTTGGCGAGTTAATCCGTTGCTTTCCATTAGGTCTGATACGGGATTTTCATATTCAAATTTTGTAAGTTCTTGAAACCAATTCCCATTTTCATCTTTTACAGGTGCAGTCGGATTTTGAATCGTTGCTTGACGATATATGTAACCGTTAAATCCATTTAATTTTCTATCGGAACCAAGAATGCTTAAATTGAATTTCAACTTATCGTCGAACATATTATGATTGATGTCTGCACGACCTTTCAAGTCTTGATTGAATGATTTTAAAAAAACTCCTTCTGAGGAGTTGTAATTCACATTTAATAAATAATTTGTTTTTGCATTTCCTCCTCTGTAGGTGATATTATGTACTTGGCTAAAAGGTGTTCGTGTAATTTCATCAAGCCAATTGGTAGAATGTCCGAGGTCTGTGTTTGGATCTCTGAAGCCGTTTTTAATTTGTTGTCTAAAATCATTGGCGTCTGAAAGATTGAGTTTCCTTGCAATGGTTTGTACATTAAAGTGTGAATTAATTTCTAACGAACTTTTATAGTCACCTGTTGCTCTTCGTGTGGTAATTAATATTACCCCATTTGTGCCTCGAGTACCATAAATGGCTGCTGCCGAACCGTCTTTTAAAACATCAATAGATTCGATATCTTGAGGAGCAACTGTTTTCAAGTCTCCTGGGACACCATCAATAAGCACTAAAGGACTTATGCTCGAGCCTAATAATGTGGTATTACCGCGCAAAATCACCTCCGTATTTTGTGTAGGATCTCCAGATGGATTCACAACGGTAAGTCCGGCAACCTTTCCTTGTATTAATTGGCCTATGTCTTTTACGTTGCCTTTTATGAAATCATCAGCTCTTACCGAAGAAATAGCGCTTGTAACATCTGCTTTTCTTTGTGTGCCATACCCGATAGCTACAACTTCTTCGAGAGCGATGATTTCTTCTTCCATTACGACATCAATTTGTTGCCGGTTTTCCACCGGAATTTCTTGGGTTTGCATTCCTACAAAGGAAAATACCAAAATTGCATCATTGGGGACGTTGGGAAGTGAATACCGACCTTCTGTATCGGTGATTGTTCCTTGGGTCGTGCCTTTTACCACTACCGTTACACCCGGCAACGGGTTGTCTTGTGCATCACGCACCTGTCCCCTTACGGTAATCTGTTGTTGTTGAGCCAAGATTTCATTATCGACATTCTTTTTGGAAAGAAGGATATGGCGGTCAACAATTTCATAATTGATGTTTGTACCGGCAAAGAGCTGGTTCAAAACTTCGTTGATATGCCGGTCGGTAACATCGATGTTGACTTTTTGCTCTACGTCCACCAGTTTGCTGTTGTACACAAAGGTGAATTCGGTTTGTTCTTCTATGGATCGGAGCACTCTCTTCATGGGAACATTTTCCATTTTAAGCGTGAATTGAATATCCATTCCATAGGTATTTGAGGCAAATGTCCGAAACATCGGCATTAACATGGCAATGGCAATTAGTTTTATCGTTAGCGATATGGTTGATTTCCGGAGCCATGTCAAGCCGGAAAGGGTTGGAGATTGTTTTTTTCTCATTTTCTTTATGTGTTTTACATTAATTTTTTTAGTTTCTTTGATTGCTTTCAAGTGTTCAACCTGCAAAGGTTTTTTCAGGGGGAAGAATAATTTTTTCCACAGATATTTTTTACATGTTTTTTCGGCTAGAAGTAGCGAAAACGTAAGGAGTGTTCAGGGTCATATCATAGGCAATTGGTTTTTTTAGGGTTTATCGTGTTTTATCTTTTTTTAAAATGATTTTTTGTGCTTCGAAGCTCCCGTTATTTAATTGTTTTGCAGGCTGAATGGTATAAGAGATGGGAGAAGTTTTTTGCAGAAGAAAGAGTATCTGCTCTAGCGTTTCATCTTTAAATGTAGCCGTATAAACGTATTGTGCAATTTCAGGATCCGCAATTTCGATGTCGACATTGAATTGGCGGCTGAGTTTTTTGACAACTTCCGTCATTACATCGTCCCTAAAAATA
>DATERL010000189.1:0-4743 GCA_035271585.1 Prolixibacteraceae bacterium | reverse complement strand
GCGTTGACCCGGTTCGGCATCCCATTTTTGGGGAGCAATTACAATAACCATTTCGCCCGCTTTACCGGTCACGTTTTTCATCATCGATGTTTGATTACGGTTACTGCACGAGCTAAAAATTAAGGCGATAACAACAAGAATAGGAAATAATATTTTTTTCATAATAAAAAATTTTAGGTTCACGAGTTTAGACAATAACAAAAACCCCGCCATTTAGCGGGGTGAAATTTATGTTCTAAAGCTTTTTACTTTTTTGGTTCTTCCGATTCTTCATCTTTATTGATATCGTTGCTGGCATTTTTAAATTCTTTTATTCCTTTGCCAAGGCCTTTCATTAATTCAGGAATTTTACGGCCACCAAAAAATATCAAAACAATAATGAGGATTATAATTATTTCTTGTCCTCCAAACCAACCGGCAATCATATTTAAATTCATATTGTTTATCATTAAAAATGTATACAAATATAAGAAACTGTTTCAAAAACTGAACACCGAAAAGGTTTATTTATTGCAAGCACTCAATATCTAACACATAAATACATGTATCGATATTTCTGACCATTACTTCATTCAAAATTCAACCGGTTTACTTAAACAACCTGAGAATATCGTTAGCATTAGCATAAAGAATTAGTAATAATAGCAGTGAAAGACCAATGAGTTGAGCATATTCAACAAACTTATCGTTGGGTTTACGGCCAGTAATCATTTCGTACAAAACGAACATTACATGACCACCATCGAGCGCAGGGATTGGTAATATATTCATTATCCCCAGAATAATTGAAAGAAAAGCAGTCATGTTCCAAAACTGATGCCAGTTCCAAATTGACGGGAATATTTTACCAATTGATATAAAACCTCCCAACGATTCGTAACCCTTTGTTTTGCGGTTAAATATTAGCTTGAATTGTTTCAGGTAATCGACTGAAGTTTGCCAACCTAGTTTTATGCCTGCAGGAATTGACTCTAAAAAGCCATATTTAAGTACTTTCATTTCGAAAACATCGCTCAGGTTATGGCTTAAACTAATGCCAAGCAATCCATCGTCTTTAAGGGTCACGGGAATATCGACAAACTGGTTGTTTCGCGATACCGTAACCACCACTTCTTCATTCTTATGGTTTTTGAGCAAAGCTGTAAACTGATCGTAAAATTCGATCTCGGTATGATTAATGGTAACAATTTGGTCGTTTACAGTAATACCTGCCAGTTGAGCAGGCGAATTTGGTGGAAAACCAGCAACTTTAACACTAAAAGGTACCCGCACGCCAAAAATGTTATGTTCTTTTAGCATCAGGGCAATATCATCATCGGTAATATACAAATCAAAAACTCGACCATCACGCTCAATCTGAACGGTTTTAGCTTTATCTAAAACGATAGTTAGAAGTATAGCGTAGAAATCATCGATAACCTTATTGTCGACCGAGACTATTTTATCGCCATTTCGGAAACCAATTTGCTCCCCTGCTTCGCTAACCTCAATCCCAAACTTTGCGTTTTCGTTGGGCAGATACTTATCGCCCCAAACGTACAATACACCAATATAAATTATAAGTGCGGCCAAAAAATTCATCATTACGCCACCAAGCATAATAAGCAAACGCTGATAAGTTTTTTTTGCCCTAAACTCATACGGTTTAATGGGTTGCTTCATTTGATCTTTGTCCATCGACTCATCAATCATTCCGGCTATTTTCACGTAACCCCCCAAAGGCAGCCATCCCATTCCGTATTCGGTTTCGCCTTTTTTGAACTTGAACAACGAAAAACCCATATCAAAAAACAAGTAGAATTTTTCTACCCTGCATTTAAAGAATTTGGCAAAAATAAAGTGCCCCATCTCGTGTAATATAATCAGTATCGATAAACTCAATACCAATTGTCCTGCTTTAACTAGAATATCCATCAACTATCTTCTTATACTGTTTTCTTAAAGAATATGCCCTAGCAATTCGGCCGCTTTTGTACGTGCTTCGTTATCGCTTTCAATATAATCGTCAACCGTTGGTTGGCCAATGAAAGGAACTTTAGACATGGTTTGTTCAATGATATCGGACATTTGCAAAAATCTTATTTTGCTTTCGAGAAATGCTTTTACAACAACTTCGTTGGCCGCATTGATTATACATGCAAGATTACCTCCTTTTTCAAGTGCTTCGTAAGCGAGTGCAAGGTTACTAAAATTTTTTGTATCGGGGGGAATAAAAGTTAGCTCGGGATAATTGGCAAAGTTAAACCGTGGAAAATCATTCTGAACACGGCGAGGGTATGTTAGCGCATATTGAATGGGTAAACGCATATCGGGCAAGCCCAATTGAGCTTTAATCGATCCATCGGTAAACTGCACCATGGAGTGAACAATACTTTGCGGGTGCACCACTACCTCGATTTGTTCAGGTTGAAGGTTGAATAACCATTTGGCTTCAATAACCTCGAATCCCTTATTCATAAGCGTTGCCGAATCGATGGTTATTTTGGCACCCATGTTCCAATTGGGATGTGCTAAGGCCTGACCGCAGGTAACCTGCTGTAACATTTCGCGGGTATAGCCTCTGAAAGGTCCTCCGGAGCAGGTAATAATTACTTTTTCAACCTGATTCATTCGCTCACCAGCAAGGCATTGAAATATGGCCGAATGTTCTGAATCGACAGGTAAAAGCTCAACCTGGTTTTCGACACACAAACGCGTTATGATATCGCCCGCTACCACTAGAGTTTCTTTGTTAGCCAAAGCAACTTGTTTTTTGGCTTTAATGGCGTTAATTACCGGTAGCAATCCGGCATATCCAACCATTGCAGCTAAAACCATGTCAATGTTATCGTCTTGAACAACCTGTTGCAAGGCCCGTTCGCCGGCATACACTCTGATTCCCTTTATGTCGAGTTGGTCACTTACGTAGTCGTATTTTTCGTCATTGGCCACCACAACAATACGTGGTTTGTACTTCATGGCCTGTTCAATCAATAAATCGACGTTATTGTTAGCGGTAATAATTTCAACAGAAAATAAATCGGGGTTTGCATCAACTACTTCGAGCGCTTGTTTTCCAATAGAGCCAGTAGAGCCCAAAATGGCCAGTCGTTTCTTCATCAGTATATGGTATGTTTTAAAAATTTATATATAATTCGGCATCAAGAGGTATTCCATTTTGCCACAATTCGAAGTGGAGATGTGGGCCAGTTGAATACTCACCCTCGTTTCCCATAATGGCGATTAAATCGCCGGCTTTAACGCGGTCGCCAGGCTTTACAAATATTTCGGCATTGTGTTTATAGGTCGATACTAAACTATAATCGTGTTGAATATGTATTACATATCCGGTGGTAACAGACCATTCGGCAAAAATCACTGTTCCAGCCAATGCCGCCGAAATGGGTGCGTTTATATCGCCAACAATATCGGTACCAAAGTGACCCGACGAAGATCCAAAGCGATTAACGACATAGCCTTTCACTGGGGGGAAAAAAATAAAGTTGGCCATTTTCGAATCGTCGTCGATGCGGTTGGTATATGAAAATTTATATTTTTCGGTGCCAAGCAAATTTTCGAAATCGTTGGTACTGTCAATAGGAGTCATTTCGATAAACCCAACATCGATATCCTTTAGAGGTGGTTCGTCTTCAATAATTCCGCCTGAAATCACCGTTTGAATTTGACGAAAGTATTGATCTCGCCTTTGTAGTTCAGCAGCTAACGAATCGATCATTATGTTATTATGAACAATCAGTTTATTGGTTTGCCGTGAAGGAAAACCTGGTACTAAATATTTAAAAGGTGTAAAGAAAAATAAAACAGCGACAAAAAATGCCCCAAACAAAAAGATGGAGACGATATAAGCCCACATTTTAAATTTTGAAACCCACGTGGTATATACTTCGTTAAGTTTATTGGTATCGCTCACCGATAAACGATATCGCTTTGTAAATTGGGTTATTAAGTACTTTAATTTAGCCATCGATTTATATTAAGCTACAAATTTAAAAAAACTTGACACGTTGAGAAACATTAAACAAAAAAGCGAAGAGAGCTTGAAAAATATTTTTCAATAATATATGTCATTCAAAGCTTGCAATTTAGCTCACACAAGAGCTATAAAGCAAATAAATGTTTAAAATAAAGTGTATTTATTATTGCATAATGATTTTGGAAAACTATCTTTGCATCCGCATTTGAAAAACAAATGTACGCGATATTGCGGGGTGGAGCAGTTGGTAGCTCGTCGGGCTCATAACCCGAAGGCCATAGGTTCAAGTCCTATCCCCGCTACACGTAAAGAGAATCAAGAAATTGGTTCTCTTTTTTTATGCACAAAAATTTCATTACTTATTTGGCTCCGCCGATTTACGCCAAGCTCCAATTTGATGGTTTTTAAGTCACAAATCGAGACAAAAAAATAAAGATTGTCCACAAATTACACGAATTAGCACAAAAAAAATGTTGTCCACGAATTACACAGATTAACACAAAGAAAAATAAAAAATGTTATCCACAAATTACACGAATTAGCACAAAGAAAAAGAAAAAAAATAATGGACACGAATTACACAAATTAACACAAAGAAAAATATTTAAATCACACACCTGAATAGATGTTAGGGATTATCATAAAACGGCAATTGGGGATTAAACAGG
The DNA here is from genome assembly GCA_035271585.1 of Prolixibacteraceae bacterium. Lineage (GTDB taxonomy): Bacteria > Bacteroidota > Bacteroidia > Bacteroidales > Prolixibacteraceae > Roseimarinus. The sequence continues at coordinate 102 of DATERL010000189.1, read as the reverse complement.
CGATGATTTTAATTTTTCATTTTCTAATGAATTAAAATTAAGGTGTTACTTTTGGGCGGATTTACTTTAATAACACAAAGCAAAGAAGACCATTTAAATGCA
>DATERL010000188.1:0-28143 GCA_035271585.1 Prolixibacteraceae bacterium | reverse complement strand
TATGCTCGTATCACCAATGAGAAAATCAGCAAGGATATGAGGGGGCTTTCCGCTAAATTTAATGATAGTGAGAAATTGTTTGGATAGGCTCCCGACAATATCATTAATAATGAATTAGAGAAAGATGTAATAACTATAACCCACGAAACAGCTTCGACTCTGTGTTATTAATTGGATTAATGCAGAGTTGGAGCTGTTTTTTTTGGAAAGGAAGTAACGCCTGTTATGAGCTGGTTAGTTACTGAATTGGTGTTAAATTATTATAATCAATGCTTTCTGAATAGGAAATCTCACTAATGATTATCTCAATAGCAAATGACATGTTTTTTATGTCAATTAAACCATAGGTGCTCTCTAACGAAAAATCAGAAAAATCAACATTAATTTTAAAGTATGACCATTTATTAAGGTGCTGATTTCCCCAAGATAATCTGCCGAGACTAGAGATGTACGCTCTATGACCATTTTTCAAATCGAATAAAACTCCGTAATTTAAATTGAGCTTATTTAAATGAGCAACTTCAGTTATAGTCTTAGTAAACAATGGATTATTTAATTCTTTATAAATCCCATCATTAGGAAACGCTTCAATATTTTTATAACCTGAAATTTTAAGTTGGTCAATCAATACTTCCCAAAATTCATATACTGTATGCCACTTAACGTGTTTGAAATTATCTATTAAATACTTTGAATGTTGAATATTGTTCCCAATGATATTCTTTAAGGAAATTCTCTCGTCAAGAGGTATATCGTTATGTGTCATTTTGTTTACGATTTTCAAATAATGTTGAATAAATTCTTTAACAAAGGTTTTTTCAGAAGGTGTATTTTCGATGCATTCCTTTAGCCATTCTCTAATGCTGTAATCGTATGAAATTATACTGTTATCATTCCAGCTTTCTGGTATGTCTTTTAACATTCCAACACTTTCGCTATCTGGTTGTTTTCCATTAGGTGATAAGTAATAAACAAAAACATTGTAACATTGAGTTTCTGGACAAGCAATCCCATCTTTGTCAATTCCAGTCTTGATGGTATTATAATATCTTTCTAATTGGCCAATGTAGCCTGTTTTTGCTTTTTTACAATCAAAATTTGTAATCCCGATATTGTTATCTAGGTTCAGCTTATGGGTATGATTACTGTCTCTAGCATCAATTTTATTTTCAATGATTATAGCTTGACTTCTAGACTTATTTATTATTAAAATATCAATAAATTTATACTCGGATTTTTCATATTCATTTGGAAATACTTCAAAGTTTGATAAGTTAAACTCAGCATCACTTATTTTTAAAACATTTTTAATGAATAAGCTGCAATAAGTATTTGTCATTCCGTGACCAGAACTAGGAGAAAGTAGATAAGAAATAACTCGAGAATGAAGTTTTTCTTCTCTTTCTTTATGAAAAATTGAAATTATATTAAATCTATCTTTTTCTCGTCTATTATCATATTCCGTTTTCAGTTCACTTATACTTTTCAGAAGTTGTTCCATTTTTTGTTTTTAGTGTGTCGTAAACTTGCTCAGAACGGTTGGTGTATGAAGCGTTGGGCATTTCGAAGCACTTTCCTGTCAAACCGCTACGCAGTTTATTAAACGTAACACCCTTGAAATTAGCACTATCCGCCCAATGATTTATACACTTTGTTAGCAACTGGGCGTTGATTCTTCCAGTCTGTTTTTCAGTCATTTAAGGTTTTGTTAATTGTCTTTTCTGTCCGCACGAAACTGTCAACGGAGCACAAATTTATTTTGTTTTTTTTTGTGGGAGGGCAACCCTAAAACCGCCCTTAAAGGCGGTTACTTGGGCTGGCTTTGTAAGCTCTTTGGCAAGCTTTGGTCGTGCGGCGGCTCGTGGGGCTTGCCAGTGTGCTTACAAATAGGGTGGGCTTTTCCATCAGCTTCTCACTGTTTTACCCAATGCTTCTAACAACTGCGGATTATCCTCTAAACCAATCTTTGCTACTGCATAGAATTCACTCATCCAATCATCTATTTTGGCAAATGCAGCATCTTTTATTTTTGTTGCATCTTGTGATTCCCCTTTTTCTTTCAGATAAATTGCTCTTGCTGCTTCTAATCCAGATATTAGGGTGTTTGCTGCTGTCAAGTCGTCAACTGATATTTTTAAACGTGCTAATTTACTTTGAATAGCAGAATCGGCAGATGCAACACTGTAAAACTTTTTTGCTGCTTCTAACCATTTTATATATGTCCGTGGCATTACGCCTGAAATGGCTAATTTATCTGCGGTTAATGAATCATTTCGGAATACAACTTTAGCTTTTTTTCGATGGGTGTTAAATGTGTCTTCTAATTGCTCCTTTTTACTTGAAAAATCTGCGTAAGCGGCAGATGTTTCATCATCTTCGGTTTTGTTTGCATCGTATGCAGTCCGGGTTTTTGTAAGCAATGCTTTACCTTCTGCGATAACTACTGAATCATAACCTAAATCAGCCATAATAGCCGCAATTTCAGGTTGGGTCTCCGCATTTTCCAAAGCTACCCGGTACAATTCCAAAGTTGCTGTGTCTGTAAGTTTTGTTCGTGATGCCATAATTAAATTTTTAAAGGTTAATAATTAATTACATTTGGTTTTTTCGCTTTTACAATTCTGTTTTTCAGTCTTACAATTGCGTTACCCCCACCGACATTTTCTCTATTCGGATTTGAAATTGATTTTTCCGACCGTACTGCAATATTTCCCCTACTTGCCAGTCTTTTTTTCCTTTCTACTATTGCATTTTTCAAACTTACAACTGCTATTTTTCAACTTGATGTTGTATTTGTAAAACCAAATGTTAAATATAATGAAAATACTTTTTGTAGGAACTCAGTTGCATTTCCGTTTTGTTAAAAAATCAGCAACAACTTTCATTCTTTTGTATCGAAGGGCATTTTACCGAACCATATGAACAATAAACGCAGCAATCGCCTTTTTTGGGTTTTATAACAGCTTTGCACTTTTCACACTCATAGAAGAACTGGCATGAATCTTCAGGCATTTCTTCTTCTTTTTGATGCCCGCAATTTGGGCAGGTTATGATTGAGTGGTATTGAATTTTCATATCTATAAAGTTTTCAACAATCAGTTTTACATTCCTTTTCAATCCTTTCATTCTCAATTTGAAAGGTTGTGTGTCCAATTCCGAATTCGTGTTCAAGTTTCTTCTGCAGTTCAGAAATAAATTCATCGTTAAACCCTTTTGGCATTATCAGGTGGGCGGTTAAAGCTATTTGGGTGGTACTCATTGCCCAAACGTGTAAATCGTGAATATCGTTAACTCCATTTTGGGATAAAAGAAAGTTGCGTACTTTATCAAGTTTTATTTGTTTGGGTACTGCATCCAGCGCTAAATCAATGGAATCAGTAAACAACCGCCATGTACCCCAAAGAATAACCAGAATAATGATAAAACTCATTACCGGGTCAATCCATTGAATTCCGGTGAGGTTAATCAATAGCCCGGCAGCTACTACACCTAACGACACCCCGGCATCGGCAGCCATGTGCAGGAATGCCCCTTTGATGTTCAGGTCGTCTTTTTGGCCTTTCATAAACAGCAAAGCCGTAATGGTATTGATTACTACGCCTATCCCGGCAACAATCATTACCTGCGTACCGGCCACAGGCTCGGGATTTTTGAATTTTCCTACAGCATCCCAACCAATTGCTATTACTGCTCCAAAAAGCAATAACGCATTGAGTATCGATACAAGAATGGTTGTTTTGCGAAGGCCGTATGTGTACTTTCCTTTTGGTTTTATGGAAGCGAGCCTGATTGCAGCCCAGGCAAAAATCAAACTCAAAACGTCGCTGGCGTTGTGGCCTGCATCGGCTAATAGTGCTGATGAGTTGGCTAACAAACCATAAAATATTTCAACGGCTACAAAGGTGATGTTTAAACCAATGCCAATAGAAAAAGCTTTTCCGTAACTTTTGTTTGTCGCATGTGAATGCCCGTGTGAATGTGCCATAATTTTACTGATTTAATTTCTTGGGGCATACATAATGATTCCCATCCCGATAAGCGCAACGATTCCTCCAATTATATCGTACCTGTCGGGGATAAACCCTTCTACTTTCCAACCCCACAGTATGGCCATAATGATAAACACTCCACCATAAGCGGCATATACACGCCCAAAGTTAGCGGGTTGCCAGGTTGCCACAATTCCATACATTATAAGAATTATCCCTCCGATTGCTCCAAACCACCAGGGTTTATTTTCCCGAAGCCACAGCCAAATGAGGTAACCACCGCCGATTTCACAGAGTCCGGCTAAAACAAATAAAAGTATGGAATAAACTATTTTCATAAGCATCTATTTCCCTAATTTTAAAATTCTTAAAGCCCCTCTTACCACAATCAAAAATACAATTGAGCCAATGATTAAATCGGGATATTTTGATTGGGTCAACAATACCAAAATACCTGCAAGGATAACGCCCGTATTGATAATTATATCGTTTGATGTAAAAATCATGGTAGCTTTCATGTGTGCTTCTTTGCTCTTTGACTTTTGCAACAGATAGAGGCAAACTGAATTGGCAACCAATGCCAGTATTGATACAATAATCATGGTTTGAAAATCCGGCACTTCTTCAAAACTGATAAACCTGCGTATTACCTCTGAAAGACCCAGCAGGGCTAATGCCAGTTGAAAATAGCCGCTTAGCCGGGCTACTTTTTTCTTTCGGATTACTGTTGAACCAACCGCCCAAAGGCTAAGGCCATATACCAAAGCGTCTGCCAGCATATCCAATGAATCGGCAACCAAACCCATGGATTTTGAAATAAAACCCGTGGTGATTTCAATGGTAAAAAAAACAAAATTGATAATCAGAACTGTCCAAAGCAGTTTCGATTGTACTGATGAATCGTCCTTGAGTTCATCTTTTTGGGCAACAATTGTTTCTTGGAGTTTAGCGCCTGAATTGAGTTCTTTCAGGTATTTTTCGATTTCCTCATTTTCTTCGGAATGAAATACAGTGAGCTTCCGGTTTTCAATATCGAACACCAAACTTTTAATTGCGGAAAGCCCTTCCAGTTTCATCCTGATAAGGGATTCTTCGGAAGGGCAGTCCATTTTACTGATGGTAAATACAGATTTGAACATGTGAACTAATCTTTATGCAAAACCACATTTAAAGGAATAAAAGCGCCCACTTTCAAGCCCCAGTCAATATTATCAACAGGGGTAAACAGAAATACAAACGCATTTCCCACGTTCCCTAATTTGAAATTGGGGCCGGTCTGGACTATGAATTTATTTTCATCTATCATATACTCTTCCGCCAAAACCCACGATACCGGGATTTTTTTGTCGAACCCTACAAACCAGTATTCGTTAAAATTGTAGATGGTATTGGCAAAGGGCGTGTATCCCACCGACAGGTAGGTTTTATTATTGAACATGGCGCCCAACTCGGCATGGATACGCGTTATTTCCGTTTTGTTACCGTCAAAATCGTACATCACAAAAGGGTTAACACGTACCCCTGTGATTACTTTTAACCGTTCGCCTTCCTGGGCATTCGCTGTGAATACCCAGAAAAGTACGAAGGTTAATAACAACAGTTGTTTTCTCATTTCCAAAGATTTTTTAAATACTTTAGGTTAAAATACTGGCCGTATTATACGTTTTCAATGACCTTTTCAAGTTTTGCCCTTATTTCGTTGGCGATTTCCCCTAATTTGTCATTTTCAACCGCCAGCATCGAAGCCATCGGGTCAACGGCAGCTACTTCTGTTTTGCCATCATCCAGTTCCTGCACAATCACATTGCAGGGAAGCATGGCTCCGATTTTGTTTTCGGCCTTCAGTGCTTTATGTGCAAATGGCGGATTGCAAGCCCCTAAAATTTGGTATTTTTTGAAATCGACATCCAGTTTCTTTTTCAATGTGGCCTGCACATCAATCTCTGTCAAGACCCCGAATCCTTCTTTTTTAAGTTCTTCGGTTACTTTCTCAATGGCTTCATCGAAACCGTACTCTGTTGTTTTTTCAATGTAATACTTCATGATTTTTTATTTTACATTAAATTTTTTTTCGTTCTTCAAATTCTTGTTTATCAATTTCTCCCTTGGCATAACGCTCTTTTAAAATATCGAGCGCCGACTTACTTTCGGGTAGGTTGCCGGGGCGGTTATTTTGACTCATTCCTTTAACAACCATCCAAACAACGGCAATTACGATAATGAGCCCTATAACCCACCACCAGCCCATTCCCCATCCGTGGCCTCCAAATTCATTCATCATAACATTCTCCTTTCTTTTTACCGCTTATTTTTAATTTATCCCTTTAGTGATTAACAAAAAATCGAACTGGTGTTTACCAACAATTGCTGCGACGTGACATCCTCATTTGCCTGTGTGAGTTCATGTTCATATTACCTCCATACCAACAGTTTTCCGACATATCCCACCAACTGTAGTTATTGTTGTTAAAGTAAGTCAGTTGCTTTTCTGTAAGAAGTTTACGAACCTGAACTTTTGTTTCCAAATTGATGTTGTCAATTTTTTCTTCTTTGTCCCTGATGCTACTTCTCAACGATTTCAGCTTTTGAACATCCAGGTCGGGATTTGAGTTTGCTGCCTGATATTCTATTCTTAAACTGCGAAGCTCGTTTTCAATCGGCAGCTTTTTCTCGTAGCTGTTTTTACGTAGCTCATTGATTTCCGTAATTTGTTCGGCTGTTAAAGCATATTCTGCCGGGGTGTTGTAATTCCACCATTGCGCATCTGCGTTAGCCGATCAGTTTGAGTTACAACAATGTGGCTGCGCCATTGCCTGTGATGCAGAAAAAACAATCAATCCTGCAAGTAAAAAAGCCATTTTAAATTTTCCAGTTTTCATAATTAATAATTTTTAATGTTAGACATTCTAATAATTTCAACATCAAAATTACCAATAAGTTAGTGCAACACTATTGCAAAGTTTAATCGCAGCGCGGGCACACCCCGTTAATGATGAATTGCGCATTATCGTAGGTGTAGCCTTCAGGCAGTTTAATGTTGGGAATTGGAAGTTCTTTCATGCAACGTGTCCTGCCACAACGCGTGCAGTAAAAATGAACGTGGAGGTCATGTATATTACATGTGCAATCCTCGTCGCAAACAGCATATTTAACCGAGCCTGAACCATCATCAACGGTATGAACGATGAAATTGTCCTCAAATGATTTAAGCGCCCTGAAAATAGTTGAACGCTCTACTTTTTCAAAACGTTTTTCCAAATCCGCCAGGCTCAGCGCTTTTCCCGAATCGGCAAGTGTTTTGTAAACCAAGGTTCGCATGGCAGTTGGTTTAACGTTTTTCGATTCAAGTTTTTTTTCGATTTCATTGTTTTCCATATTGGCAAATTTTATGAGGAGAAATATTATTCATTGCTTTCAATACCCCAAATTTACATAGAATTAGAAACAAGCAACAAAAGATGAATAGGAACAACCGCAGGTTGAGACAAACTTTATTATTTAACTCCTTCAAATACTTCAAAATAATTTGAACTGTTCTCGATTGAAAATTTGTAAATACACGAATTCATTTTTGAATTAAATCCCCCAAAATGATTGTCATTTTGATTGTGTTGGGTATTCATGTGATTGGTCCAGGCGTTCCATTGGTCAGTTCCCGCCCAGTTGCTGTTGCCCCAACCTTGATTCATATTTCCCCAGCAATTGCCATCGTTCATCCAGGCGTTATTTGTCCAACCGGATTGGCGGTTTGTGCAAAAATCATAATTATTGCGATTATGTCCATATTCAGCAAAAAAATCTTGTCCGGTATAACACACCATAATGCTGTCATAGTTTTGGTATAGTTGCATTGTAAAGGTTGAATCAAAATTGTAGGACAAACAATGCATACTAACTAAGCTATCGTTTATTAGCGTTACATTTAATGTCGCCGGACTGGACTGATTAGTAGCTGTACTCTTAAGAGTACCTGTATATGTGCCGATTACGCTGGAAGCTAAAGTATTATCCAAGGGTGTTTCTTCTTCCTTGTTACATGAATAAAAAAGGAATCCAACTACTGCTACCATTAAAAAAAATAACTTTTGTATTTTTCATGCCAGTAAATAATTTATTTCGTTTCATTTTTCTATCCTCCTATTTTATTCCAATATAAATCCTGCATTTTTAACTTTTGCCTCCAATTCGCTATACGCAATTTGTTTTGGATTGTATTCAATAAGTACCTGGTTCGATTTACGATATAACTTAAAATCTTCAACACCTTTAATTCCGTTTAACAAAGTCGTCAATTTCTCGTTATCACCTTCTTTATGCTCAACAAAACAGATTACGGTTTTTCTTTCATCAATTTTAATTGTAGTGATTTTATTATTATCATTAAGTTCAGCTTCTATATAGAGGGCAAAAGGTAAATCTGTCAATTTTGTTTCCTCCCCGTTGTATTTAACAGTCATGTTTTTGTCTATCTGAACCGGCATGCAAGCCTGTGTTCCCAAAACACATATTACAATTCCGTCGTCACCTAATTTTTCACCACCGACTGTTCCTACTACTTTTTCGGTTTCTTGTGCATAAATATTTGCAATTGATAAACTAATAATCAGGAATGTTACTTTGATTAAATTTAATATCTTGTTCATTTTGCTTTTTTTATAAATTTTAAATTATTGTATGCGAATTTTATGTTTGATTTCGCTTTTCTGAAAGCGGGCAAGTTGCCTTGCCTGCCTTCAAAAAAAGCATCTAAATCTGTTACAATCCTTTGCTATTCAGAAAGGAATTGATTTTATATGAACCACTTGACTGGTTGTATGCATGTAAGGCTGAATTTGAACTAAACAACAATTCCATTTCAGAATAAAGTGGGTCGTCAGCGGGAATAACATCCTTAAGGTTGCTAAATGTCAGGCTTTTAATTTCCCCACTTCCGTCTTTGCTGAAATAGTATTTTGTTCTTTTTTTTGTGCCTGTAAATGGAGAATGAGATACTACTTCTTCTCTGGTGTAAATCCATAAACCACTTTTATCTGCCAAAGTTAAGCGGTCATTATTAAAAAAACGGAAAAATTCTCCATTGCAAAGTTGATAACCAAATATTTCGTCCTTATTCAAATCAGTTTTTTCACCATTTTTAATTACTGTTACGTAATCTTTTTTGAAAAAATTGTTTGGTTTTATTTTTCCGTCTTTTGTTGCACAGTTAATTGAAACTTCCATTTTGCCATTTGTGTAATCTTCATAGGTTTTGTAAACCCCACATTTTTGTGCGCTTACAGTTAGCCCCATTACAGCAAAAAATGCTGCTATTATTATTTTAAAATTATATGTTTTCATATTGATAATATTTAATTGAAACCTAAATTGTTATTTTAATATTTTGCTTTTGGGAGGAATTAAATACTATCTCAGCACAAAAACACCTGTAGTTGTGCCCTGTTTAAAGCAAACTTAGGTATTGAAAATGTATTTAAATGGTTATGAATTTTTTGTCGGTTTATATTTAAGATGAAATTCTCATTACCACATGTTAAAAATGGGCAGTTAATGATTGGCTTTACTTTATTGCTAATTTTTTTTGAGGCATTAAAAAAGGTATCGACTATTTTAAATGAAATAACCTTTGTATGGCAACCGGAACAAGGAGTATCACAACATTTTTCAGAGGTTTTATCAAAATAAATTGAAAGTAGTTTGCTGTTACAAAAGTTCTCCTGTATGGTCACCCCTGTGATAGTTAAGGTGAAAAACACGGCAAATGTAATATGAATCATTTTTTTTAACATGCGAAAATTCATTATATTAAAATTTCATTTCTCCGATTCATTCTATGTAAATAATGCTTAGCGTCACCTGCTTCTCCAAAAGCAACTTTGCCATTTGCCAGGTTTATTCTGGCTACCGTACAACTTTGACATTCAACCGGGCTTTCGGCAATACAGGGTTTATTATCATATAAATTGTAATTTTTCCGGTATGATTGCGGGGTTATATTCGGCATAAAAACATTTGCCGCTATCTGAATGGCTTTTTCCCTGCCTAATTTATCTATGGATTGCAGTGCGGTTGATGCGGCAATATTTATGTCTTTCATCATAATCCTTATTATTGCCAACACTTTTAAAGTTAGCTCAAATCGGGCGTTCAAAGGCATTAATGTATTACGTTGTTCAAAGAGAGGTGTTTCTTTGTGTTCAATATAGGGTCCAATACCACACATATCGATATCAATAGCTTTCATAAACAGAATATCATCTGCAATATGGCTTATGGTTTGGCCGGGTAACCCAACCATAACCCCGGTACCAACCTGGTAACCTATATTTTTTAATACCCGGAGAGAATCAATTCTTTTTTGAAAGCTGTGTAAAGAATTGTTTGGGTGAATCTGTTTATACAGCTCTTTATTCGAGGTTTCAATCCTGAGAAGATATCGGTTTGCGCCACTTTCGAACCATCTTGAATAGGTTGATTCATTTTGTTCTCCACAGGACAGGGTAATTCCAAAGTTGTTACCTGTAATCTTACGGATTTGTTTGAGCAATCTATCTACACGGTTTTCAAACTCCCTGGATTTAACTTCACCCGACTGCAATACAATTGAACCATAATGCTCATCAAAAGCGAATTGAGCTGCCTGGATTATTTCCCGGTCTGATAAAGAATATCTTTGAACGTTCTTATTGCTTTTTCCTATCCCACAATAAAAACAGTCTTTGGCACACAAATTCGAAAATTCAATCAATCCTCTTAAATAGACTTTATCTCCTATTTGACCTGATTTTACTTCTTTCGCCTTTTGATATAAAAATTTTGTTTCGGATTGATTTGCATATAATAGTTCAATTATATCATCTTTAGAGAAATCATTGTTTTGTAATATGTTTTTTATGGAAGTGTTCATCTTTAATAGCTTGATATCAATTGAAAGTACGCTTATTCGTTTAATTTCCAGTTAATTTCTCATCACTCTCATGGCATTAAAAACAGCAATCAAAGCAACGCCCATATCGCCAAAAACGGCTTCCCACATGGTGGCAATCCCGAAAATTCCCAATACAATAAAGGCTGCTTTAACCCCTAGGGCAAAAATGATATTTTGCCACACGATATTTCTGGTTTTCCTGGCAACATCCATTGCAACAGCAACTTTCGAAGGCGAATCGGTCATCAATACCACATCGGCGGTTTCAATTGCCGCATCGGAACCGAGTGCGCCCATAGCAATTCCCACATCGGCACGGGCAAGTACAGGGGCATCATTTATACCATCTCCTACAAAAGCAACCTTGCCGTACTTATTTAGCAGCCTTTCTATATGCTCAACTTTATTTTCAGGTAACAGCCCGGCGTAATATTCTTTAATTCCCAGTTTTCGGGCAAATGTACCTGCTGCAAATTGGTTGTCACCTGTAAGCATTACTGTTTTTATGCCTTTCTTATTTAAACGTTTAATTGCTACTATGGAATCGTCTTTCAAATTGTCCGAAATAACAATATAGCCCGCATATTTTTTATCGATAACTACATGGACAACGGTTCCTTCTATTTCACATTTTTCATGCTCAATATTTCCCTTATGAAGGAGTTTGTCATTCCCCGCAAATACTACTTTATTATCGATGTATGCTTTAACTCCGTGCCCGGGTATTTCTTCGACCTTGCCGATTCTCGAATTGTCAAAATCCCGATTATAGGATTCGAGTATCGATTTAGCAATCGGATGATTTGAATTATACTCGGCGTAAGCAGCGTATTCAAGAATTGTATTTTCATCAAAACCGTTTGAAGTCACAATTTCCGAAACCTTGAATTCGCCTTTGGTTAATGTACCTGTTTTATCAAATACCACAGTCTTGACTTGTGTTAACGCATCCAAAAAGTTAGAGCCTTTCACTAAAATACCTCTTCGAGAAGCTCCGCCGATACCACCAAAATAACCCAAGGGGATACTGATAACCAAAGCACATGGACAAGAAATAACCAACACAACCAATGCACGGTAAATCCAATCGCTAAAAGTTGCGCCACTTATTAAAAGAGGGGGCATAACAGCAATCAGAAGGGCACCAAAAACTACTACTGGCGTATAATATTTCGCAAAAGTGGTAATGAACTTTTCAGTTTCTGCTTTTTTTGATGTAGCATTTTCAACCATCTCAAGGATTTTCGATATGGAAGATTCACCAAAAATCCTAGTAACTTTAACAGTGATTAAACCAGTTTGATTTATCATGCCCGCTAAAACTTCATCGTTTGGTTTTATTTTTCGAGGGACACTTTCCCCTGTGAGTGCAGAAGTATCAACAAAGGAACATCCATCGGTTACCAAGCCGTCCAGCGGAATTTTTTCGCCGGCTCTAATAACTATCTCGTCTCCTGGATTCACATCTTCCGGCGAAACCTTTATTATACCCCCGTTATCCTTAAGGTTCGCAGAATCAGGTTTAATTTCAAGAAGCGATTTTATTGACCTGCGGGAACGGTTTACCGCAATATCCTGGAACAGTTCACCAACAACATAAAACAACATTACCGCTACTGCTTCGGGCATTTCATGTATGGCAAATGCCCCCAGAGTAGCAATAGTCATTAAAAAATGTTCGTTAAAAACCTGACCTCTAATGATGTTTTTTATTGCCGCTGCAAGGACTTTCCATCCCACAACCAAATAGGCTGTGACAAATACTACATATTCAGCGATGTGGAAAGGTGTATCGTGAAGCTCTTCTTCGAATATCAACCCGATAAGTAAAAGAAGAATACCTGATACCGCTTTAATTATTGTCCATTTGTTTTCGGAAAGTTCACTTGTTGAAACCAATGATTTCTCTTTATCATTATCTTCTACTTCAACGTCCGGTTCTATCTCTTTTATTTTACTTTTGATCTTTTCAAAGTCATTCGTATCTATGGTCATTGAAGAAGTCGCGAAATTGACGCTCACAAATTTTACTTCATCAAGTCTTGTCAGACTACCTTCAATTTTTGCAGCGCAGGACGCGCAGTCCATATTTTTTAATTTATATTTTTTCATCCCTTGTTTTTACAAATTATCTCGTTTTACCACAAACGTGAAAAACAGCAGTTTGCCACACATCTATACCAATCTGCCGTTTATCAAACGATTATTTTTCTTCGTTTTCCAAACCCATTTTCACACGGTACCCCTTTTCAATATCGGAAATATAGATTAGGCTATCGTCCGGATTTAGTGTACATCCGTATTCACAGATTATAGTACAAATAGTATCAACATCTTTATTTTCTGCTACATTCTCAAGTTTCGCAATCTCACTATCGGTAACAGAAAATATCTGCGAAACAAATGCTTTTTCATCTTGCAGTTTCCCTGTGCCTTCTGCCGAGGAGAGTGTAATGTTCTCAATATCGAACACCAAATTTTTAATGTGGGAAAGCCTTTCGAGTTTCATTCTGATATGGGCTTCCTCGGAAGGACAATCCATTTTGGGAATGTGAAATGAACATTTTAGCATATGATTACTTTTTGTACGCCAACAACCTTAGTGCATTAAATACCACAACAAGGGTTGAACCTTCGTGAATGAGCACGGCAATACCGATGCTGGCTAGGCCAAGGATGGTTGCAGGAATAAGTAGAGCTACGACACCCAGGCTAATCCAAAGGTTCTGTTTTATTATACCTTTTGCCTTTCTGCTCAGTCCAATAGCAAATGGAAGGGTTTCAAGTTTGTCGCCCATCAGGGCAATATCAGCGGTTTCGAGTGCCACATCAGAACCGGCCGCGCCCATGGCTATGCCCACGGTGCTGTTGGCCATTGCGGGGGCATCGTTCACGCCATCGCCTACCATTGCCACCTTCGATTCCTGCTTTTGTAGTTTCTTTATGGCATCTACTTTTTCCTCTGGCAACAGGCTGCCCCAGGCATCGGTCAAGCCTATTTCTTTGGCCACGGCATCGGCCACTTTCTGGTTGTCGCCCGTGAGCATGACCATCCGTTTGATTCCGATTTTCTTTAATTGTTCTAACGTGCTTTTTGCTTCTGCCCTCGGGGTGTCCATTAAGGCGATGATGCCCACATAATCGCTGTTCCGGCGAATTAGCATGGTGGTATTCCCTCCAGCTTCAAGGGCTTTTATTTCATCTACAATCTTTTTTGAAGGTTTTTTATCATCGAGGGCTTCATACAGTTCCAAATTGCCTATATATACTTTATCATTTCCCAGCGTTGCTTTTATGCCTTTTCCCAAAACGGCTTCCAAATCAGTGGCCTCGGGAATACTATCTCCTTCCAAACGCTTTTTGCCGTCCCTGACCACCGCCTTTGCCAAGGGGTGGTCGCTTAGGTTTTCTACGGCAATTGCCATTTTCAGCAATTCATTCTCATCGGTATTGTTCAGCGGAATTACTTTAGTGAGTTTTGGTTTGCCTTCAGTCAGAGTCCCGGTTTTATCGAATGCCAGGGCGGTTAAAACACCCAGGTCTTCCAACGGCCGCCCGCCTTTGATAAGCACCCCGCTTTTGGCAGCCCTGGCCACCCCACTCAGTACGGCACTCGGCGTGGAGATGGCTAGCGCACAAGGACTGGCGGCTACCAGAACGGCCATGGCCCTGTAAAAGCTGTCGCTAAAATTTTCATCAATAACCAAAAAAGCCCCGAGCAATAACACCACCAATCCCAAAACGGAAGGCACAAAGTATTTCTCGAACTTGTCGGTAAACCGCTGGGTGGGCGATTTCTGCGTTTGAGCTTCATTCACAAGCTTTACCAAACGGGAGAGGGTAGAATCTTTGGCTTCCTTAATGACTTTAACTTCTAATGTGTTGTTGCCATTGATTGTGCCCGAAAAAACCCTGTTTTCATCACTGATGTCTTTTTCGTTGTAATAGTCTTTTTCTTGGTCCTCCACCGGCATTTTATCCACGGGTACACTTTCGCCCGTTATTGGTGCCTGGTTCACGCTACTTTTGCCGCTAACCACAACCCCATCGGACGGAATTTTAGTGTTGGGCTTCACGACGATGATGTCGCCGACACTCAATTTTTCTATGCCTATCTCTTCTGTTTTCCCGTTCTTCTTTCGTAACGCAGTTTTGGGGGCGAGTTTGGCCAAAGCAGCAATAGATTTACGGGCTTTGTTCATGGCATAATGTTCGAGTGCATGTCCCATGCTGAAGAGAAACAACAACAAAGCACCTTCGGACCATGCGCCCAAAATAGCCGCACCAATGGCGGCAACGAGCATCAAAAAGTCAATTTCAAATCCACCTTTAAATACGGTTTCGACTGCTTCTTTGGTGGTGTAGAAACCACCAAAGAAATAAGCCCCGATGTACAGCGACAGGCTTACCCACGAGGGGAGAGCATCCACGAAAGAGAAGCCAAAACCAATAGCCAGCAATATTCCCGAAAGGATAGAGAAAATCAACTCCGTATTTTTGCCAAAAAGGCCGCCATGGGCATATTCATGTTCTACATCACCTTCTTCATGTTCAGGCTTCTTTTCAGACTTTTGGTCTTTCTGCGGCTTCTCTGTTTCTTTGATGCTGCGTAGATATTTTTCGGCATTTACGGCAGTATCCGGTATGTCGAGGCCTTCTTTTTGCAAAGCTTTAATAATTGTCGCTTCATCAAGCTGACTTCTATCGAATTCAACACGTACCATTCCCGAAGCAGAAACCGATGCTTCAATCATACCGTTTAAGTCGCTAAGATTGCGCTCGATACTGCGCGCTTGGCGAGAATGGCGGATGCCTTCTACTTCGATGAGCTTGTGTGCGATTTTTTCGGTAATGGACGCACCAGTTAGTCGGGCTATTGAACGTACGCGGTCAATGGAAATCAGTTCCGGGTTATAGTGAAAACAGAGTTGGGGCACGCCCTTATCTGCAGCTTCTAAAACATGGACTTTTTCCAGACCCTTTTGCTCCTGAAGCAGTGAGATAAGCTCCTGAACGCATTGGTCTTTTTCGTTTGGCACTTCGGGCAAAATGAGTGGTATTTCTATTTTTAGTTTTTTCATATTCTTTAAATATTAAAACCCGTTTTCCAGTCCTGTTTTCACCCGATACACTTTTTCAACATCGGAGACATAAATTAATCCATCGCCTGGATTTAATGTTTTACCATATTCCGAAATGATGTTTATTACCGTATTTATCTTTTCTTTTGCTACTACCATTTCAATTTTTGCCGTTGGGCTATCGGTTATGGAGAATTTTTGGGAAACAAACGCTTTGTCATCCTGAAATTTCCCTGTCCCTTCTGCAGTAGAAATGGTCATGTTTTCAAACCCAGCATCTTTTAAATGCTGAACAATGTCGTTCACTTTATTTGGTCTTATAAATGCTTTTATTTCTTTCATCATTTCCTTATTTTTAATGTTCGTGTTCAGTTTCTTCTTTTTTCATATCGGCCAATAGATAGTAAGCCGCATTTAAAACCACCTGTGTGTTTTCAGGTAAGGAGTTAATCAGTTGTATTTCTGTATAACCTTCGTCTTTTAAACCGGGAATGACCTCTACCATTCTGAAAGCCATCTTTTCTTGAGTTGCATCATCATCGTCTGCATCGCCATGTTCATGCCCCTCATGATTTCCTTCTTCAACTTGTGCTTCTTTATCCTCATCGTGTCCGGCATGTTCGGTTTCGCTGTGCCCTTGTTCTTCAATAGCTTCATTGTCCAAAATAAAAATGAAGGATTTTGTCCCTTCGGAAACAATGGCATCGTTGGGCAAAGCCCTGGTATATTTTTCATCTGTATGCAAATGCCCCGAAATGTACATGCCGGGTATAAGCCCAGAAACTTTTTCATTGATTTTTGCATGGATATGAACTGCCCTTGAATTGGCCTCAAACTCTTTTCCAATGGCAAAAACGGTTGCTGTTAATTCTTCATCGGGGCGGTTCGAAACCGTAAAATGAACTTTCTGGCCTTCTTTTACCAAATGCACATCTTTTTCATAAACCATAAAATCGGCATGAATTGCGGTGTTGTCAGTTATTTCAAGCAGTATGTCTTTTGCATCAACATAAGAGCCTACTTTTATATTAACTTCATTTACAAAACCGTTTATTGGTGAATTAATGTTTATGGTATTTGAAATATTGCCCTGCATAATTTTATCGGGCGAAAGATTCAGCAATTGCAGGCGTGATTTTAATCCTTCGTATTTTGCTTTTGCCGTATTGTATTCCGCTTTTGCCTGTTGGAAGTCTTGGCCTGCACCAACATTGTTTTCAAACAATTCTTTTTGGCGTTCAAATTCCTGTTCCAGAAATTCAAGCCTGTTGGCAACTTCGGCGAAATCTTCCTGTAATTTGATATAGTCAGGATGTTCCAGCACTGCTAACAATTGGCCTTTTCTTACTTTATCTCCATGAAACACCTTTATCTCTTTTACATTCCCGCCAATAACAGCTGTAATATCGGCGCTGTTTGCAGGAGGTACTTCGAGTTGCCCGTTTGACTTTACTACCGTGGTTAGGTTGCGCATTTGAAAAGACCCCAATTTTAATTTCAGGGCTTCCCGTTGGTTTTTATTTAATATCACAATGCCTTCGGGGCTATGTTCTTCGTGTTCTTCGCCTTCTCCGGCTGTTTTGTTTTTTGTGTTGCACGATATTAATGTGGCGATTGCCATCAATGCTATAATTATTTTTGTATTCATCGTTACTATATTTTGTTGATTATTTACCTGTTATGAATTTTAATTGGGCAGACAATTCGAAGTATTCTGCCTGTTGCATTAAAAAATCTTGTTTTGTCCGTATGGCTGCTTCTGTGTTCTGAATAAACTGGACATAGTCGATACTGCCTAAACGGTACGCCAGGTTGGAAGCCTGAATTTGTTCGTCGGCCAGAGGCAATGCTTCTTTTTGATAATAGTTGATAACCTGTTGCAAAGTAAGGTAACGGCTGATTTGCTCGTTGTACCCGGCTTTCAGTTCCAGTTCCTTTTGCTCGTACTGTTGGTTTGCAATTTGGAAGTCAATTTTTGAAGCTTTGGTTTTGCCCGATTGTGAAAAGAAAGCCAGCGGGACAGAAATACCTACTTCCCATCCATAAAATCCTGAATTGCCGTCAACCGATTGCCATTTATAACCCAAGTTTAACTTTGGAAGGAAATTGGCCTTTTCAGCTTTCCACGCCGATTCTGCTACATCAATTCCGGTTGAATAGTAATCAAGTAAAGGGCTTGCACCCAAAGAATCAGTTCCTGAAACAAGTTCAAAAACATATTGTCCTAAATCCTGAGTATTCACATCAACAGCCCCCGGATATAGCAGGTATTGGTTAAGGATTTGCAAGCTTGCCAAATAGTTACTTTCGGCTTTCCTTAAATTCACCTGCAATTCTTTGTATTTGGCCGATGCCGAAAGATATTCGATTTTTGAAATTGCCTGTGTATTGTAACGCAACTCCGCAGCTTTCTGAAAATCGGTGTACAAGGTGTCAAGGTCTTTAAATAGTTGCCATTGCTGTTTGGCATGGACTGCATTGTACCAGGCAAGACTAACATCACGAGCCAACGAATATTCGGTAAGTTCCTGACCGGATAAAGCTTGTTTTGTACGGCTGTTTGCAAGCTTTCTTTTAGCCGGTATGCCGAACAGGTCAATGTCTGTTTGTCCAATCCCGATTTTGTTTTGAATACCCGGTGCGTTGTTGCCTACTTCTTCTTTCCCGGTATAAATCGAAGTCGTTCCCAGTTCGTATGCCGTAGCTTTTAATGCTTCCTGTTTGTCAACTTCCAATTTGGCTGCCTTAATTGCCGGATAGTTTTCTTTTGCCCTTTCAATGGCTTGTGGCAATGTTATCGTAGAATCCTGCGCATTGGCATTTCCTGAAATTCCCAAACCTGCAATCACAACAAGAACGGTAAACATCCCTAAAGCTGTTTTTGGCATTTTTATTTTTTTAACGCCACTTTCAACAAATTTATAGAGAATAGGTAGCACAATAAGCGTCAACAAGGTTGATGTCAACATTCCTCCAATCACCACAGTAGCCAAAGGGCGTTGAACTTCTGCTCCTGCCGACGTGGAAACCGCCATAGGCAGAAAGCCCAGAATATCGGTTGAAGCTGTTAATAAAATTGGACGGATACGCCGGATTGAACCTTTTTTAATAATGTCGTTTATATGGAGTTTGCCTTCTTCTTTCAATTCATTAAAACCGCTAATCAACACTAAACCGTTAAGTACCGCAACGCCAAACAGGACGATAAAACCTACGCCAGCCGAAATACTAAAAGGCATATCACGCAAATAGAGCGAAAATATACCCCCAACAGCGGCAAACGGCACAGCCACATAAATCATTAGCGTTTGTTTAAACGACTTTACAGCGAAGAAAACCAACATGAAAATTAATGCCAAAGCAAGCGGAACAACCAGCGACAAGCGTTTTGAAGCCCTTTCGAGGTTTTCGAACGCACCGCCATATCGGATATAATAGCCGGTTGGCAGTTCTAGTTTTTCATCTAAGACAGATTGGATTTCTTCTACAAGCGATTTCACATCCCTGTCGGCAACATTAATCCCCACGTAGGTTCTACGGTTGGTATTGTCGCGGCTAATTTGCATCGGTCCTGGCTGGTAACTAATTTCGGCCACTTCTTTTAAGGGAATTTGATTACCATCGGGAAGGGTTACAAATAAATTCCTGACATCGTCAATACTTGTGCGGTGTTCCTCATCCAGTCTCACAACAAGGTCGAACATCCGCTCGCCTTCGTAAATGCTTCCGGCAACGCCACCACTAAAAGCGGACTCAACAATGGTATTGAGTTCCTTAATCTTCAGGTTGTAGCGGCCAAGCTTGTTGCGGTCGTAATGAACGGTAATCTGTGGCAATCCTCTTGTGGCCTCTGCTTTTACACCAGCCACACCATCAATACCAGAAACCAGCCCAGCAATTTCCGTAGCTTTATCAGCCAGTAATTCCAAATCATCGCCATACAGTTTAATGGCCACATCTTCACGGATACCAGTTAACAATTCATTGAAACGCATTTCAATAGGCTGCGTAAATTCAAAATTTATACCCGGCAAAACACTTACTTTTTCCCTTACTTTTTCAATTAATTCGGCTTTCGATTCGGCTTGTGTCCACTGGTCTTTTGGTGTCAATATCACAAATATATCTGCAATGTCCAAAGGCATTGGGTCCATGGGTAAATCTGCCACACCAATCCTGCTTTGAATACTTTCTACTTCATCAGGAAAGTTTTCCAAGACAATTTGTTCCAGTCGGGTAGAAGTTTTTGTGACTTCGCTCAATGAAGTTCCCGGCTTTAAAAATGCCTGAAAAGCAAAATCGCCTTCATCGAGTTTTGGGTTAAATTCGGCTCCCATCCGTGTAAACAGAAAACTGCCGGAAATCAAAAGCACAAAAGCAATTGTTATTACAATCCAACTTCTTTTCAATGACCAACCGATTACGGGAGTGTAAGCATTTTCGAGTTTCCCAATTATTTTATCGCCCCAGGTTTTTTTGTCTGTTTTAGGTGGTTGGAGGAATAAGGCTGCCATCATTGGAATATAGGTAAGGCACAATATTACCACGCCCAAAACGGCAAATCCAAAAGTCATAGCCATTGGTATAAACATTTTACCTTCAACACCCTGCAAGGCTAAAACCGGGATGAAAACAATCAAAATAATCAACTGACCAAAAAATGCTGAGTTCATCATTTTGCTTGACGAATTATAGGCAATTTCGTTTCGTTTCGCCTGGTCAAGTTTTGTTCCGATAAGGTTTTTACGATGGAGGTAAAATATCATGGATTCAACAATAATTACTGCACCATCTACCAATATCCCGAAATCGAGCGCCCCCAAACTCATCAGGTTAGCCCACACCCCAAACAGGTTCATCATGATAAATGCAAATAGCAAGGCCAGCGGAATGGTTGATGCCACAATTAAACCGCCCCTTAAATTCCCGAGGAAGATAACCAGCACAAAAATAACAATCAGCGCACCCAACGACAGGTTTTCGGCAACGGTAGATGTGGTACTTTTAATGAGCTTACTGCGGTCAAGAAAAGGTTTAATTTCAACACCATCAGGCAGTGATTTTTGAATTAAAGCCATTCGCTCTTTTACATCCTTAATCACATCGTTTGAGTTTTCGCCTTTCAGCATCATCACGATTCCGCCAACGGCCTCTCCCTTTCCATCTTTGGTAAAAGCACCATAACGGACAAAACTTCCGAATTTCACTTCTGCCACATCCCTGATGAAAATGGGTTGCCCGTCAATGTTTGCGACCAAAGTGTTTTTAATATCATCCAACGAACGCATCAACCCTTCGCCACGGATAAAGTTGGCCTGAAAATTTTTCTCGATATATGCGCCGCCTGTGTTCTGATTGTTGTCGTCAAGTGCTTCAAAAATATCCGAAATGGCCAAGCCCATACTTCGGAGTTTATCTGGATTAACAGCTACTTCGTACTGTTTTCCCCTACCACCAAAAGAATTTACTTCTACCACTCCGGGAAGCATGGCCATTTGTCGCTTTACAATCCATTCCTGCATGGTACGTAGTTCCATATCGTCGTAAATGGTATCGTAACCAGGTTGCACTTCAAGTGTGTATTGATATATTTCGCCCAATCCGGTGCTGATTGGCGCCATAAACGGTTCCCCAAATCCCTGTGGAATTTTTTCTTTCACTTCGGCTAAGGCTTCACTTACCAACTGCCGGGGAAGGTAGGTTCCCATATTGTCCTCGAAAACTATTGTTACCACTGACAGCCCAAACCGGGAAACCGAACGAATTTCGATAACCCCCGGCAGGTTGGCCACCGATAGTTCCACCTGGTAGGTTACAAACTGCTCAATGTCTTCGGTGCCCAGGTTGGGCGCGGTGGTAATCACCTGCACCTGGTTGTTGGTAATGTCGGGCACGGCATCCAATGGCACTTTGGTCATGGAATATATTCCGCCAATAATCAGTCCGATTGTCATCAGCCCGATAAGTGCCTTATTCTTTATTGAAAAGGATATTATACTGTTTATCATTTGATTTCTATAAATTTTTAATGTGAATACGATTAATTATAATGAGCTAAAATCCATGTGCTTGTTCATGGAAACCCCATTATATCATGGCAATGAAATGATACATGAGCTTAATGCTCAGCTGTAGAGAAAGAAGAAATGAATTATATTTTGGGCGGTTGCCAGATAGATGCAACAGGGCTTGAAAACGAAGATTCTTTCAATTTAACATCTAAAGTACTTTCTACTAAATTGGTAAAGGAAATACTAAAAAAAGATGGGAAAGAAAGGGTCTGGCAACAATGACAAAAACAAAACGGGGAACATAAATCAACATTATTTGTGTGATTTTGGCTTTGTTCTGATAATTCCAGCGTAACAGAATTTGAATTGGAAGCATGTACATCATTGCATGGTATGGCTGTTAAAACCATTACATACATTGATAATATTACTGTTACATATTTCATCTGAAAATTATTGTCATTTATAAAGTACAACAGCAAAGATACTCCAAAGTTGATGCAACCGGGTTGCAAAGTTATTTTTTGCAATTTGAACAAATACCTTTTACTACCATATTTACACTTTCAAGAGAAAAACTATGAGGTAGTTTTATTTCGGGAACAGGTATGTCATTTAAATAATAGGTTTGACTACATTTTGTGCAAAGAAAATGGACATGCAGGTCTTCCGGGTGGCACTGGCAAGTATCCCGACAAAGAGCATATTTAACCGAACCCGTTCCATCATCTATGCTATGAATGAGTTTGTTGTTTACAAAAGTTTTTAATGTTCTGTAAAGAGTCACTTTATCAGCTTGTTCAAATTTTTGTTCCAGTTCAGACAAACTGATAGCCGTTTTTTGTTCGATTAAAACTTGCAACACCAACTCTCGCATCGCGGTTGGTTTGATGTTTCGCGTGACGAGTTTACTGTCTATTCCCTTCTTCATATTTTTTTCTTCTTCAGTTTAATCAATATGCAAATGTAACGATTAAGTACCGTTTCGCAAATAAAATTACAGCTCATTTACAAGCCTTTGGCTTGGGAGTTACTTTAAACAAGTGCAACAAAACAAACTAATATATGTTACTTTATCGGCTGTTCTTTAAAGTGAGAAATTGGTCTTGTTTGAAGATCACTCTTTGAGATTCTAAAAGCTTGTTCAATTTTGTAGAGCTCATGATAGCGCTCTATCACTGCCTTATTGTCTACTACTGATTCATCCAAATTGGTGTAATATCCTTTAATTCCTAACATCTTCTTAGTTTTATCAATAAGTTTTTCATTGATTTCTATTTTCTGATTGTTGGTTTTGACAAATTTTATTTTTTTGTTCTTCGTAGGATTTTCAAGTGCTTTTTTTGCATTATAAATCTGGTTATTCATTTTATAAAGATCCTTTAGATAACGAACTGGTGAGTAACTGCAAATTAGATAACCATTTTCCGTTTCTAATCGTATGTTTTCTCCATCTTCGCGAGTGATAGTTTTATCGATGACTCCCAAGAGTTGGGCAGATATATTGCCTAACCGTGCTCCTACAATATAATTGATGTTCTTCTGAGTTAATTGTCTGATATTCTATACACTAATTATTGCAGCATCAGCAACTATAGTAAATTCCTTTACCTGATTTTTTTCAATGAAGCTTTCAACTGCAGGTATGATGATATGTCCCTCGAATTAATTGCCGCTGAAAATCTCATAGGCAATAGGAAAGCCTTCTTTGGTGACCATTAATGCTACAAGTATTTGTGGTTGCTGCGACTTATTGTCCTTAGAAAAACCGTTTTTCCAACTCATCCTCTTGGAAAGTTTCAAAATAAAGATTCGTTACATTATAAAAAAGCAAATCATAATTAAAGGAGTAAAACACTTTGGCAAAACTGACAACATTATTTTCTGTTAAATCCTTTAATACAATCCATTTTGGAGCAATTTTTATAGTATGTTTTACGACTGTGAGAGATACCAAAATAATGCTCCATTAACTCTAAAGAGCGAAGTTTGGATGCGGGTTCTAATATTCTTATTGTTACAAGATCCTTTAATAAAACAGGCAAATCATCAAGTCCGATTTTATTTAAAAGATTATTAATATGGTTATTGAAGAAGTTATATCGAACACCCAAAAAGGTACAATAATTTAGATGTAATAGTTTATTTGGGTTTTCATCTGGAAAGAGGGATAGTTGTGAAGAATGAGTTTTTATCTTGAAGTGTTCAATTTTTCCGCGCATTGGCTACAACGGTTTCGAGCTTAGCGAATGTGGTGGTTTTCACTACAAGTGTTGGTACGGAGAACCAAACTTTGATTATGATTAACCACAAATGTGTCTGCGGAGCACTGAACCGCCACTTTTGCCAAACCGCTGTTAGTGGCTGGGCTTATTTGTTTTCTGTCCATTAGCAACATTTTTAGTCTTGCTGAATTGGTGGACAAGCAACATTTCCGTAACTGCAATATACACAACAGTCGCCTTGTTTTGGTTTAAGAACTAGTTTACATTTTTCACATTCGTAGAAATATTGGCAAGAGTCTGTCGGCATTGTTTCTTCTTTCTTGTGTCCGCAGTTTGGGCAAGAGATTGTTGATTGTAATATTACTTCCATTTTAATTTTCTTATTTGTCGATTTCAGAATATCCTGTTGAATTAATTGCCTTTTAATTTCGGCAATGCTGGTTTGGGAATTATCTAACTCCAAGATTGCGTTTCCCCTTTTCGTAAGAAGCGTTTGAATTTATAATTTCAAACAATTTATTTACTTCGTGATTTACGTGTTCGCCACAACTTGTACAAGTTATTCCGCTAATTGTAAACTCTACTTTTTGTATATTGGATTTGTCAACTAATGTTTAACCACAAAACTGTCTGCGGAGCACGAAATCCCGCTTATTGCAAATGTGCTGTTAGCACTAGTTTTTCTATTTCCCATCTCTGTCCGTAATCCCTTTTACTTTGTCAGCAGGTAAGCTTGAATAAATTCCACTTACCTTTTTAGGCAATGCTATCATATATTCTATAATGATATTTACTAAATCGAACAATTGTCCAACCGTTTCTGAATTGTCAGTATCAATTTGTCCGGGATGAACAGCGTCATTACCTGTAACACGAACAATATCCAATGATTGTTGAACAATTAAGGGAAGTCCTTTTTTCACAAGGTTTCCAATGTCAGTATTGATATTTTTGCCTGGTTCGTCAAGTTCTTGACATAAAACTTGAATTGAGAGTTTCAACAAAGCTGCTGCACCTTTTGGTGATTTCGAACTAATTGCGGCTGCCTCAACATAAAGTTTCAATACAGATTCAGGCATTTCGGGGTTTGGAAATGGAGCATTTCCGGTGTCAGGAAAGTACATTTTATCATCAACCCATAATGTTGTTTTTTGACAGTGATGACACGTGCCTACTCTTAATGGGTGGATATCTTTGTTTCCAGTAGGTTGGTCTACTGACCAACGTTTCATCCACCAGTCTTGCTTTGCAATCGCTCCACAATGCGGACAAGTAAATGAATTTAAGAAAACCTGAGGTTGAATATATTTCATACTTTTCTGTATTATCTGTCTTTCAAAATTGGTGCTATGTAATAAGCAAATTTTAAATCGTCATTTTTTGGTAAAATTAAATCGTCACATTAAAGTCGAGACTATTGGTTTATAATATTACTTGCTTAGGTATATTGTTCATCTTTGGCTGGGGGTATCCCCAGCCAAAGATGAGTCTTGTACGGTTTCAAAAATGGATTTTCTATTTCCCATCCGATAGCTTTGTCCCGATAGCTTAATTACCTCACAGTGATATAACAGCCTGTCAAGTATTGCGGAAGCTAACACTTCGTCATCCAGCGTTTTTGCCCACTCAGTCGGTGCTTTGTTTGTTGTGATTATTAGCGAGGCTTTCTCATGAAGCGTGTTGATCAGGTTGAAGAATCCTGCGGCATCTTCTTTTTTCACAGGGAAGAGCATGATGTCGTCAATAGCCACCAGATCGGCTTTAAGCAACCTGTTATAGGCAGTCATGGCCGAGGGCATCAGGCTTTTCATTTTGATGGTGTTAATGATATCCTCCATGGTTACCATATATGCCTTGTATCCTTTTTGTACAGCTTCATATACGAGTCCTGCGGCGATGAAGGTTTTACCTGTTCCGGAAGGCCCCATAAGTATTATGTTGTAATTCTGTTCAAGCCATCCCAGGCGACGAAGATCTCGGAGTCTGGATGCGGTTATGCCTTGCGAGTAGTTGTGATCGAAAAGATCCAGGTCATGTCTTGGGGGTATAGCTGCTGCTTTCAGGCGTCGTTGGAAGTCCCTGCCTTCCCGCTCCTGAACCTCGCGGGCCAGCAGGTCATGAAGGAACTCGACATGGGTCTTTCCCTGTTCTTGCGCTATGTGGGCTTCAGGCTCCAGCAGACGCGGAAGGGCGTATAGGCGCAGGCGCGAGCACAGACTTTTGATTTGTTCGTTTATTGTCATACGAAGAGTGTATTAAAGGTTGATATGTCCGTTTTATCAGGGAGCATGGCGCAGGTGTCCACTTGGGGTAGAGGTGTCGTTTCCTGTCGGAGCTCTATCAGGGACTCTCCACTTTGGATTCTAAGGGTCTCGGCTACTTCCATCAGACTGCATCCGTTGAAGACTCCTGCCTCAAGGCACTTGGAGAAAGCTTCGGAAAGTATACCTTCTGAGTATGCCTTGTGACGCCGGGCAATAAACTGGAGGTTGTCGCGGTAGTTACGAGCCTTATGCACACGCAGCCGTGACAGATACGCATCAATCGCTGCACTTTCGGGGAGCTCTTTGCGAACAGAAGCCTCATAATCATCCAGCGATGCTTCACGGTCACGCCGATGCGAGGTGTTGCTTATCAGGCGCCCCTTATTGCTGCTGAGCTCGTGATCGGCAAGTCTCTTGCCTGTCTCATGGCTGTAGATGTATAACCGGCCATCCTTTTCTTCCAGATAAACCAGCGTCTGATGACCGCGATAGGTTCCGGTGGGTACGGTGTAATAGTTTCCCCGATAGTTAATCACGTTATCCTTTCGCACATGGTGTGGCGCCAGATTTTCGACAGGTGCCTTGGGAACACCGTTGTAAGGCATGAGATATGGTTTTTCTATCTCGAACTCCTCAGTGGGAACACGCCGTATGCCATGATGTTCTGTACCGTTGGCTGTGCGTTCCAACCAGCCTAGAACCTCCTTGTTGAGAAGGTCGATATGGGTAAACTCGCGACAGCGAAGAAAGTTGTACTTCACATATTTAACTACGTTCTCGATCTTCCCCTTGCTTTGGGGATCGGACTTATGGCAGAACACCGCCTCGAAGCCATGTTCCCTTACCAGAGCACGGAAACCGGAAGTAAGCATCAGATCGCCAAGGTTTTCCTTAACCAAAAACAACTTATCCTGATCATAAACTATTTTGTGAGGCACTCCCCGGAAGTACTTGAAGCCCAGTTCGTGAGCATAGACAGCAAGAGCCGTAGTAAACGGGGTGCGGCTAAAATAGATGAACTTATACCGGCTGCGACTCAATGACATCGCAAAGAAATAGACTTTGCAAGACTGCCCATCAGAAGTTCTCATCCATCGCTCGCCGAAATCGCACTGGGCGTACAAGCCATAGGCTGTCTCAGGTTGTTTCTCATAGGGACGGATACTCTTCTCAGACTCTTTGGGCAGGTTGTGGGTTAATCGAAGTCGATTAACGAAGTTGAACACCGTCTTGGGAGTAACTAACGGAAGATCAGAAAAATGTTCCTTTAATCGGTCGTGAATCTGAGGTGCAGACAGAAAAGGCCACCTCCTTAGTTCACTCACTACATAAGATTCGTAAGAGTCGAGCTTATGCCCATAATGACGGTCATAACTCGCACTGGCTATGAAGTCTTCTTCAGTCATCGAAAGATACTTCGATATCGTCTGTCGGTGAAGACCTACACATTGCCCTATCTGAGTCTTGTTTAGACCAGATAAAAATAATTCGTTAACTTTGTTCCACATCAGATACTTCTTTAATTTGGAAGTCTCGGTCATAGCATTGTAATTAAGAGTTTGCACTACAAAATTACAATGCTATTTTTTTGTCTAATCATGTCGATTTAACTTTTCCGATTTTTGTCGATACAAAATTACCGATTACA
>DATERL010000187.1:0-3085 GCA_035271585.1 Prolixibacteraceae bacterium | reverse complement strand
CTGCTTTAAGATCAGCACTATCGGCAGCATAAATGGGGTCAATTTCGATATCCAGTTTACTGTTCCAATATATAGTATCGAAATCGGTGATACCTTTTGCTATTGAGCCATACCAGTCGTTAATACCTGCTTTAATATCGGAACTATCGGCAGCATAAATTGGGTCAACTTCGATATCCAATTTACTATTCCAGTATGCAGTGTCGATATCGTTGATACCTTTTGCTATTGAACCATACCAATCGTTGATACCTGAACGAAGTGAGCTGCTCGAATCGCGTAAAGCAATTTTGGTTGCCAATCCGCTTATATTAGGTATCGCGTTACGCACCGAATTAATTTCACTGGCCAGTGATGATTTGGTTGCCAATCCGCTCAAATCTTGGTCTCCAGAGTTAGTGCCTGATAGCCTACTTAATTTAGTAATGTCGGCAGAGGTAATTTTTGCTGCTTGGCTGTTTGAATAAACAGGATCAGTTTCGGTTTTCAGGAATCGGCTTACGTCGGGGATCAATGAACGAATTTTAGCAGTTGAATCGCGTAAAGCGGTTTTGGTTGACAACCCGCTCAAATCTTGGTCACCAGTATTAATACCTGACAAATTACTAAAATTAGCAATGTCGGCTGAAGTAATTTTGGCTGCTTGGCTTCCTGAAAAAACTGGGTCAGTTTCGGCTTTCAGTAATCCACTTACATCAGGAATTTCGGAACGAATTTGTGTGGTAAAATCGTTAAAGGCTGCTTTGGTAGCCAATCCACTTAAATCTTGATCGCCTGTGTTGGTACCCGATAAATTACTTAATTTCGTAATATCTGACGCTGAAATATTGGCTGCTTGACTGCCCAAATAAATAGGGTCAGTTTCGGTTAAGGGTTCGCTAAGAAATTTTGCCGTTGTGGCGTGCATTGCAAAAGGAACGCTTAGCAGTTGGCTAGTAGCTACAATGGTGTAGCTTTCGCGTCCAGCGGGATCGGTCTCAGTTTTGATAAAGTAGGTATTCTTTGCCCAATCAATGGTTGAAAAATTGCCTGACAGAACAGTTCCTGCTCCAATTTCGATGCTTACCAATCCGTTAGCATTGGTTTTAGGCCTTTGGGTTTCAACATAAACAGCTGTGCCATTTTTCGAGCCCTGCAAAATAGATATTTGCATACCTACTTGGGTGTTAATTATCAATTGATCGCTGCTATTACGGATCACAGCCTGATAACTCATTTTTTCGGGTGATTGAGCAAACACACTAGCCATTATTAATATGGCTGATAGAAATGTAAAAATCTTTTTCATTGTTATCTTTTTGTTTAAATTCTATTTTAATTCGTTTCCGATAGACTTTGCTATCGGGACTAATTCGATGAAGTGTTTTTACAAAAAACACTGACTCATTAAATTTTTATAATTTTAAATGTTTTAACTTCCTGCTGGGAGGCAGTGCCTTGTGACCTTACAACTTTCACGAAATAAGTAGCAGACATAAGATTGCTCATGACAATGCTTGTGCGGTTGTCTGTTATTCTTCCGTTTTGCAAAAGTTTTCCGCTCATATCATACAATTGAAATGATAAATTTGAAAAATCAAACTCTTTCACTTCCAGAGTAAGATAATCGGTAGTAGGGTTGGGATAAACCATAACCGAAAGGTTAATACCTTTTGTTTCTTCAATGGCTGTTACTACAGAAATCTCGAAGGGTTGTTGCACGCCTTGTGCTAGCGAACCAGTGCTTCCAGTATGGGTTTGATAAACTATCTGCCCTACGGAATAACTTGCCGAGCCTCCGCTACCCGTAGCATTTCCGCCCGTGGCGTTAACGCTTTCTTGTGCCTGAACAGTTGAAATGGAAAAGCTAAAAGCGAAAAGTGTCGCCACTCCTACGCTTATTACTTTCCATTTTCGACTTTTTTCATTGTTTTTGTGATACATTTTCTACTTTAATTTTTAGTGGTTAATATTCATGTTATCTATTCTTGTTTTAGTCCAAACTCATTTATATTACGTTTGTACTTTTAAAAATCATTGTTATACTATCCTAAACTCCATAGCGTTGAGCTCTCGGTTGTTACGCCCAATGTTGCAATCAATTGAATCGGGGAACAAATTCTCAATCAACATTTTAAATCCTAATGCAGAAAACGTATCGGAAAGTACACGAGAATACTGTTTGATAATTTGAGGCATAAATAAAATATTTTAAGCAAAACTACCAATGTGCTAAAAAACAGTTGTCCCAAATCAGAAAAACTTTGCACCATATTAGCAATCAACTGATATACTAACACTTGCAAGGGCATTTTTTTTTCACCCCAATTATTTATTTTCACCCCTTAGTAAAAATACAATATATTATGTATGTAATAAAACCATTCAAAATAACAGTTAACAACAACTATTACAGATTTTTACACGAAACAAAACGAATCAAAATTTGGTTTTAATAGGTTTAACACCTAGCTATTTATTATTGGGCGTTTTACAGTATTGGGTACTCGATATATAGAATAAAATTCGTATGTATTAAAAAATGAAGAAAATCACCTTCAGGACATGTTCAATTGCGCCGTTAAGATGGATATCGCGTTAACGCTTTCGTGTAACTGAACAGTTGAAATGGAAAAGCTAAAAGCGAAAAGTGTCGCCACTCCCAAACAAGTAGTGAGTATTGAGCTGTGAGTATTATGAAAAACGACCATGGGATGCACATTGTTAGTACAGCAAAAGACCAAAACGGCACCATTTACTACAAAGTGAAAAAAACGTGAGGCGATTATAACAAATACGAGGGCTACTTTTACGTATCAAAAAACGATGTTGCCCTGCGCACCATCGACATTATGACACAAAAAGATGCCCTTATAAAAAAGAATTCCCAATAAACTGAATATTAATCAACAAACAAACAAACAAACAAACAAACAAACAAACAACTGATTACCTATACCTTACATTGTAACCATTCAGTCGGTTTGTTTTTCAATACGTATTTTGTTCAAAAGAATAGTTTTATACCGATTAGCCAACAAAATGTCGCGTATATTCGCTACGCTCTATAATCTCCTTTGTTGGTCTATCGGTATTGGTTTTATAG
>DATERL010000186.1:0-10767 GCA_035271585.1 Prolixibacteraceae bacterium | reverse complement strand
CATAAAATAGTTGTTCGTCGGGGTGGTAGGCAATTCCGTTTAACACATCAACACGTTGTGCGTTAAAGTTAGTAAGCAAACCGTTCATGTTGATAAATGCCATCACCTTGCCGGTTTCAGCATCAAATTTCACAATTTTTTCGCTGGTCCAAATGTTGGCATATATTACCCCATCAACATATTCAAGTTCGTTCAGGTTGTTAACAAACCCATCGGGGAAGCTAACCTCAATGGATTTCACCACCTTAAAGTTTTCGGGATCGATATACGAGATTTTCGATGTTCCGTCGCTCATAATCAACAATTCGCCATTATTGGTCAAGCCCCAGCCCTCTTTCGATGCAAAAGTGAATTCACCAATTTTCTCGAAGGTGTTTACATCATACACAAAACCCTTTTGAGCTTTGTAGGTTAATTGATAAATTTTGTCATTCAAAATGGTTATTCCCTCACCAAAATATTGGTCATCGATTTTTAATTGTTTTTGGACATTAGCCCTAGTATTGGTGTACTCATAAATAAAACTTTCGCCATGATTACCTGTGCTTTCATAAAGTTTACCTTTATAAAATTCTAAGCCTTGTGTGTAATATTTGGTGTTGTGTTCAACGCTTTCAACAATTCGGTACGAAAGCAGCTGAGGACGAATTTCAGACACCACCGAAACCGTGGTAAAGTTAGTGCCACTCACTCCCTTGCTATTTTTTGCAACTGTTTTGATACTGTGTTTACCAGGCAAAATTAATCGCGTATCGAGTGTGTGTTCAAAAGCATCTGAATTCGATTTTTCAATCAATTCGTTGTTCAAATAGAGCTCAATTTCAACAATTTCGGGTTTAGTAAAACGCGACTTCACCGAAATAGTAAAGGTATTTCCGTGTACAACTGTTCTATTTGCGGGGGTAATCAGTATATTTGTAACGGGTTTGCGCAATGCATTCGACTTCGAACTGCATGCAGTAAAGCCAATTGCAACAATAATCAACGACAGATAAATTAGTTTCATTTGCGGTTTCTAAATTTTTAGCAAAAGTAATAAACTAATTACAAAACCTATAGACGAATAAAATTGAAAGCTTTACGAAAATTAACGGGCGAAACTGCCATATATGGCATGCCAAGCATTGTGGGTCGTTTTCTGAACTGGTGGCTCAATCCTTACTGGACTTACATTTTTCTGAACCAAGCCGACTTAGGACAAATAACCAATATTTATGCATACGTGGCGTTCTTGTTCGTGATTTTAACCTACGGGATGGAAACCGGATATTTCAGGTTTGCTTCAAAAGAGAACGATAAAGAAAAGGTTTTTTCAACCACCTTCTTTTTAATAGCTTTTACTTCGGCTGCGTTTTTAATTGCCGTAATCCTGTTTCGGCATAATATTGCCTCAGCAATACAAATTGAGGGTTATTCAAGTTTTATAACCATTATGGGCATCACCATTGCATTCGATGTGGTTTCAACCATTCCCTTTGCCCGCTTGCGACTCGACCACAAACCCATGCAGTTTGCAAGCATCAAGTTTGTTAATATTGGGATCAATATCGCACTCAACTTATTCTTTTTAACCCTTTGCCCATTAATTGCCCGCTATTATCCAAATTCGTTTATAACAGCAATTTACAAACCCGAATTTGGAATTGGTTATGTTTTTGTGGCCAACATGATAGCCACGCTGGTTACTTTTATCATGCTTATTCCACACATGAAACTGAAGTTTGACCTCGACTTTGTGTTGATGAAAAAAATGCTGAGGTATTCATTCCCTATTCTTATTGTGGGTATTACTGGAATGATTAACCAAAATATTGATAAAATTTTGTTGCCACGCTTGCTGCCCGAATCGGCCGAACCTATGAAACAACTGGGAATATATGCCGCTGCCTTCAAAATGGCGGTGGTGCTCAACATGTTTATTCAAGCATTCAGATTCGCTTTTGAACCCTTCTTTTTTAGCCAAAAAGGAGGTGACGGCGATAAAGCAATGTACGTTATCGTAATGAAATATTTTGCAATTTTTGGCTTGATCATTTTTCTGGGGCTTTCCACCTTTATTGACATGTTCAAGCACATTGTGTCGGAACAATACCGCGAAGGCATTGGTATTGTGCCCATTGTGCTCATGGCCAATTTATTTATGGGCATTTATTTCACGCTTTCACTTTGGTACAAAATAACCGACAAAACCCGCTACGGTGCATATCAAGGTCTAATTGGCTCAGTTGTCACCATTGCAATCAACGTGGCTTTAATTCCTGTAATGGGATATTATGCCTCGGCATGGGCTATTTTGGCCTGTTTTGTTACCATGACCCTTATCTCGTATTTCTCGGGTCAAAAACACTATCCTGTTCCCTACAAGGTGAATAATTTTTTGTTCTACCTGGTAATTTCATTAATACTTTTTGCTACCTATTGGTATGTACGCACCGAAACCAATCCACAATACTGGCTGGCCATATTGGTAAACATTGTTTTTGTTTCCATTGTATTTTTTAAAGAAAAAAAAGAAATCATTTCGATCATTAAAAATAATTAAAACATGAGTCCATTAAAAATTGCATTAGCTTCGGATCACGCCGGATACGACAAAAAACAAGTGGTTATTGAACACCTTAAAAGCAAGGGCATAACCTACAAAGATTATGGCGCCTTTTCGTCAGAAAGTACCGATTACGCTGATTGGGCACACCCCATGGCCAGTGCGGTTGAAAACGGCGAATTCGATATGGGCATTTCGCTTTGTGGCAGCGGCAACGGCATTAACATGACCGTGAACAAACACCAAGGCATTAGATCGGCACTATGCTGGAATACCGAAATTGCAGCACTGGCCAAACAACATAACAATGCCAATGTTTTGGCAATACCTGCCCGTTTTGTAACCAACAATGAGGCCATAGCTATTGTCGATGCTTTTTTAAATGCCGAATTTGAAGGTGGAAGACACCAAGTCCGTATCGATAAAATACCTTTAAAACACGTTTAAAGAATTTTCGGATATTTTTTTCTTCTATTTTGATAAAAAAGAGTCAAATAATTGAGCGTTTGGTTTAATATTATTATTTTTAGACAAATAAACCCTTATAAATATGTTGTCGAACACGTGTAAGTATGCCATTAGGGCACTGATTTATCTGGCCAATTATTCCCAGGATAATCGAAAAATAGGAATTAAAAAAATATCCGAAGATTTAAAAATACCCTCCCCTTTTTTAGGGAAGATCTTACAAAGTATGGCCCGGGAAAAAATTTTGGCTTCGACCAAAGGACCCAATGGAGGTTTTGCCTTAGGCCGTGATGCTAAAGATATTTCACTTTACGACATTGTTGTTCATGTTGATGGCGAAAAATACTTTAACAATTGTATCATCAGACTGGAACCCTGCTCCTGCTTTACCGAAGAAATAACAACCTGTCCAGTACACCGCAGGTTCAGTTCAATCCGAAACGATTTAATGGCATTTTATAAGGAAACTTCGTTGTTCGATATTATCGAAGATTCAGAGATATCAGGTGAAACCATTCATTTTTAGACAGCTTAAAATCCATCGCTATTATAACAGTAAAGTCATATATTAACGAGAATAAAGAACGTTTTTTGGACGAGCTTTTTGGATTGATCCGAATCCCATCGATCAGTTCGTTGCCCGAACACAAAAAAGATATGTACCGGGCTGCAAAATATTGGCAAAAAATATTGGACGAAGCCGGAGCTAATAATACTGCCGTGATGGAAACCGATGGTAATCCGGTAGTTTATGGCGAAAAAATAATTGACCCCAAATTGCCCACCATATTAGTTTACGCCCATACCGACGTGATGCCTGTTGACCCGCTTGAACTTTGGGATACCGACCCCTTCGAACCTGTTATAAAAGATGGCAAAATTTGGGCTCGCGGTGCCGACGATGATAAGGGTCAAGGATTTATGCATGCCAAAGCCTTCGAATACATGGTTAAAACCAACACTTTACCCTGTAACGTAAAATTCATAATTGAAGGCGAAGAAGAAATTGGTTCTCCCAACTTGGGTAAATTTTGTGAGCTAAACAAAGCCTTACTAAAGGCCGATGTAATACTGGTATCGGACACCACCATGATTGGCCCAGGAAAACCATCAATCACAACCGGATTACGTGGCTTGGCTTATTGGCAAGTTGAAGTAACTGGGCCCAACCGCGATTTGCATTCGGGCTTGTACGGTGGTGCTGTAGCTAATCCCATCAACATACTTTGCAGCCTAATTGATAAATGCACCAACAAAAATAATGCAATTACAATTCCCGGCTTTTACGATAAAATAATCAATCCATCGGCCGAAGAACGCAAATTGCTCAATAAGCGACCATTCGACAAAGCGGCCTATAAAGCCGCCATTAAAGTGGATAAGCTTTTTGGCGAAAAGGGTTATACTACGATTGAACGAACCGGCATGCGGCCTTCGTTTGATGTTTGTGGAATATGGGGCGGCTACACCGGCGAAGGGGCAAAAACCATTTTGCCATCGAAAGCTTTTGCCAAGCTCTCGTGCCGACTGGTTCCCGACCAAGATCACCATGAAATTGCGAAACTAATGGAAGACTACCTAAAAAGTATTGCTCCAAAATCGGTGAAAGTAAAAGTTGAGACCCTGCATGGCGGACAAGCCTACGTTTGCCCAATTGACCATCCGGCCTACATTGCTGCCGAAAAAGCATTGAGCGAAACCATGGGCGCCAAACCGCTTCCCGTTCGGAGTGGCGGCAGTATTCCCATTGTGGCCACCTTTGAACAAGTGCTGGGCATTAAAACCTTATTAATGGGCTTTGGACTCGAATCGGACGCCATTCACTCCCCCAACGAAAATTTTCCAGTCGAAAACTTTTTAAAGGGAATAGAAACCATCCCCCTGTTTTACAAATACTTCGCCGAGCTTACCAAATAGGCTCAAAGCTTGAAAATAAAGAAAAGAATCAAGATGTAATATTGTTAAGGTAAGCGAGAAAAAACTGCTCGCTGATCACACAGATAATTTTTTGTTGATGACTTTTTTATCTGCGATATCTGCGTGAAAAAACACAAAACTTAGCGTGAGAAAAATTTACACGCAGATGACCCGGATCACGCAGATTAATTATTTATGACTCAATGTCGTTTAGTTAAGGCCAAAGGCCTTTCAGCACTAGCACGGGGCAACGCCCTGTGTTTTAAAATAGAACGTTGCGGAAAGCCCTGTAAGGGTGTAAGCTTTCGCCCTTACAGGGCTTTTGTCTGATTTCATATTTATCGTAGGGCGTTGCCCTACACTGATGCTTTTGCCCGTTCCGGGCTTAACTAAACGACATTAATTTATGACTATTTTTTTATCTGCGGAATCTGTGATATCTGCGTGAAACTATTATTTAGGCAGAATGTTGTTTCATCACCAAAAAACCGCCCTTGGTCAAATTTTTTCTACTTTTCGATAACTATTTTATAAAAAATTTGGGGGGGGCAAAATAATATTTATATTCGCCACACCAAAACACACCATGAACCTCTTTTGCTATATGAAAACTAAATGCCCTCAACTACCAGATAAAATACTCAGACAACATGCTGTCTGCGTAAATTCAAATATCAACCACATAAAATATATTGCCTATGGATAAAGCCTAATTATAAATTGGGTTTTGTTTGTGCAAGTTAAGGCCTGTTAGTGTATTATAATTAAAAACAGGTGGCATGGACAAAACCAAAACCACCTGCAATTATTAATAAATAACCGAGCCATGAGTATACAGCTCATAAAGGCTCAATTAATACGTAAAAATATGAAAAAAATACAACAATTTTTAAGTTTTAACCCTAGTTTTTATAGGGGTGTTAGCGTTTAATTCATGTGAAAAAGAAAATGGGTTAATCAATAATGATACTGACAGTAATAATATTTCAGTTATTGATGGGATTTTATCATTTGATAGCTATAGCGACTATGAAAACGCGATGGAAACACTCCTTGATTTTGACAATAAACAGCGAGACGTTTGGGAAAAGGGGTTAAATTTTAAATCATTACGAAATGTAAGTACTGATGGTGAACCTTTAAAATTGGTAAATGAGATTGGCGGAGAGTTTGCCACCGTTTTAAATCCAAATTGTGAGATAATTATAGCTGGAAATTATATTCAACTTGATTTTGAAAACGAAACAGCAGCAACTCACAGAATTGATGTTGAAAACTGTGACCTTAAAATGAAAGACAGTTCTGATCAAAAAGTTTATAGCTTTTACGACGACGTTGATATTTTTAACGATGGTGTTTTTCTTAAAGCAAAGAATTTAAATTGTGATTATTATGGAAGAACATGGTCCGAACGTAATACATTAACTAATGGACACTATTTTTGGAGGTTATGCTATCAGTCTTATTGGTTAAAATACCAACTTTTAGCAGAGATTTACCCTGAGGGTTATCATGGAATAACAGTTAAGATTATGGCAAATACCAATGAGAATAGTTACGCAAGATTTGGTGATAATATAGAGTGTAATAATATTGGGTCAATAAACCTATCAAGCAATAGCCGAATTACAAGGCAGATATATAGTGACACGAAAAGAATATATGCTTATAATATGAAAGTAACGTTTGCGGCTAATAGCAATTCAAGCGATTATGATGACTTTGAAGTAACAAGATCATGCGGTTCATTTTGTAATTAAAAAATACACAGATGAGAGGAAAATCTTTTCCTCTCATCTGTTAAAATAAAACATAGAACAATTCTAATAGAGAGAGAGTTACAACAACGCTAAAAACATTTTTTGTATGAAACACTATAAATACCTTTTAATATTTCTTTTTGCAGCAAGTGGATGCTCCGAAGAAATTACAATTGATTTTGGCGATTTTAAGCCCGAAATTGTTGTTAACTGTATGTTTACTGGGAGTGAATATTTCAATGTTGAAGTGATAAAAACTTGGGAAGAAGGTGATACTACCAGCCATATTATTTCGAATGCCGTAGTGACCATATGTGCACTCAAAAGTAACGAAAATTATAAATTACCCTATGTGTCAGAAGGCTTTTATGCCGACACTACTTTTTACCCTATCGAGGGCGAGCGTTATAAAATTGAAGTAAATGTTCCCGGATACAAAACTGTATCGGCTATTGATTCATTACCGGCTCTTCCTTCTATTAATAATATAGTACTGGTTCGAACAGATATAAACAAAGACAGTGAAGGATATTACAAGGTACACAACATTAATTTATCATTATGTGACCCATCGGGAGAAAAAAACTTCTACCAACTTCAATCTTATTACCGCAACCCAAATAAATATCCTGATGAAAATTTATTTTCCGGATCACAAATGTCAAGTAATGAACCTTTTATTGTAAACGAGGGTACCGAGCAGTATGTGAGTGGCGAAGTGATTTTTAGTGACGAAATGATTGATGGACAAACGGTTGATTTCACGTGTAATGTTTCTTGTCCAACCATCGATGAGGTGCCTCTATTATTTGATGTTTATGTAGTAGCGATATCTCAATCGTATTACGAGTATCAAAAAATATTTTTTAGATATAGTGCAGCAACTCCTGACGTTTTTTTTCCGGTTGAGCCGGTTATGATGCCAACCAATATAGTTAATGGTTATGGCATATTTGCAGGCTACTCTTTATTGAAATTTCGTCTAACTCAAAGCAATTAAAACCAAACGCTGCATACTGTTATGAAAAATATTTTTAAAACCATTTTCATTGTTTTTCTATTGTCCAACCCCGTTTTAGGGCAAAATGT
The DNA here is from genome assembly GCA_035271585.1 of Prolixibacteraceae bacterium. Taxonomy (GTDB): domain Bacteria; phylum Bacteroidota; class Bacteroidia; order Bacteroidales; family Prolixibacteraceae; genus Roseimarinus. The sequence continues at coordinate 2,988 of DATERL010000186.1, read as the reverse complement.
TGTGATAACGGGTTTAGTAAAAGATTCTATTTCGAAAGAACCTCTTATTGGCGCCAACATATACATTGAGAAAGTATTTATTGGTACCATTACCAATGGATATGGTTATTTTTCGCTCGCTGTGCCCGAAAAATACCATCAAAACAAAGTAGTTATTTCCTATACCGGATATCAATCTCAATACCACCAAATAAATAGCAAAAATGAAGGCTTGCAATTCTATTTAAAAAAAGGAATTGACATTGCCGAAGTTAATGTTACATACAAAAAGAGGATTGAAGAAAGTCCGGGCATGAGTATGTTTCATATCCCCCTAAAAGACATTAAGTTTATGCCACGCCTTTTTCAGGAAGATTTGATAAAATCAATCCAATTATTACCAGGAATTCAGGGTGGCTCAGAAGGAAGTGCCGGCTTATTTGTTCGGGGCGGCAGTGCTGACCAAAACATGGTTTTACTAGACGATGTTCCTATTTACTATGTAAACCACGTGGGAAATATGGTTTCGATATTCGATAATAATACCATTAAAGATTTTTTGCTTTATAAAGGGGCTTTTCCCGCCCGATATGGTGGTCGCTTATCGTCTGTGCTTGATGTACGCATGAAAGAGGGTGACAAAAACAATTATCACGGCGAAGTGGGACTTGGCCTTTTATCGGGGAATGTATTTCTCGAAGGACCATTAGTTAAAGATAAAGCTTCATTCTTTATCTCTTATCGCCGATTTTGGCCCGAATCCATATTAAAGATAGCATCCGAAAACACTTTTTGGTATAATTTCGACGATTTGAGCGCTAAAATAAGTGCCGATATCTCGCCACGAGACAAGTTAATGTTTAGTTTTTATCGCGGCAGCGATAATATGATTACACAAGAAGGTAAGCAAAATGATGACACTTATGCAACGGCCTTAATGAATTGGAGCAATATATTGGGATCGGTTAAATATACCCGAGTTATTTCAAATAAACTGTTTGCCGACTTTACGACTTACTTTACGCGTTATAATTATCTAAACCAATTTGACATGTATGTTAAAGCCGATAGCGGCTCATACAATTCACATACTGCAAAATATAATTCATTTGTTAGCGATATTTCAACAAAAATAGAACTCGATTACTATGCCTCATCCAAGCTATCGTTTAAAACAGGTGGGCAAATAATCTATCATCGTTACCTTCCGGGAGCATCGTCATATAGTTCAGATGAAGGGACGGATTTTAATTATTTAGCTAATTTCAACGAAATGCAAGCCTATGAGCCATCCTTATTTGTTGAATCAAATTTTTTGCCAACTCGAAACTTTGAATTGAACCTTGGACTAAGAAACTCATACTATTGCATTGATGGCAATAATTACCCATCAATTGAACCTCGAGCGTCAATAAGATATACAATCGATAAACTTTTCACCATCAAAGCGTCCTATGGGAAAATGGTTCAAACCATCAACTTACTTAATTATTCAGCATCGGGGATGCCCAGTGATTTATGGATACCCCCCACAAACAAACTTAAACCAGGCCGATCGGAGCAAATGGCATTAGGGTTGTTTAAGGATTTACATAAAGGGATGTATGAAGTTAGCATAGAAGCTTATTATAAACAAATGGAGAATCTGATTGCTTATAAGGATGGTGCATCGTTTTTTGCAGGTTCAGAAGATTGGCAAGATAAACTCGAAAACAATGGAACTGGAACGTCGAAAGGCATTGAGCTCTTTTTTCAGAAAAAGAAAGGTGTTTTAACAGGTTGGATAAGTTATACATTATCAAAAACCGATCGGTATTTTGAGAATAAAAATAACGGCAAGCCCTATCCGTTTACCTACGATAGGCGACACGATTTTTCAATTGTAGGAAATTACCAGATCAACAAAAAACTGGTATTCTCTACTACATGGATTTATGGCTCAGGTTGCCCTATAACATTGGGTCACTCGGTGTATTCAGCACCAAGGAATACTGTAAAATATAATGAAGAAAATAATAATAGTTTTTTCGAAAATCGTCAAGAGATATGGAATTATGGCGGAATAAACTCAGTTAGGATGGAAAGTTTTCACCGTTTAGATATCGCCTTAACTTATCAACGGCAGCGAAAAAAGACTGAAAGGATATGGAACTTTAGCGTATACAACGTTTACAACCGTCAAAACCCCTTATATTACTATTACCAAAAGGGTAGTAATGATGTTGTTACGCTGAATAAGCAAAGCCTGTTTCCCATTCTGCCCAGCATGAGTTATACCGTAAAGTTTTAATGTGTTTTTTGAAAAAAAAGCAGGGAAGCACCTACTATCAGGTTTCTCTGCTTTTTTGTTTTCTATCGAAACAAGGAATAAAACTAAGGCCATGATCTTCTGTGCTTAATCGCAAAAAGGGTTCACACAGAATTATTTCCAGAATGAATTTTTTATCTGCGGAATCTGCTAAGTTGTAAAAACTATTTAATGGATAGTACTTATATCTGCGTGAAATACAATTATTCCGAATATTATTTAGTCAAAACCCTTCTCTGTTTCATCTCCAAAAAACCGCCCTTGGTCAAATTTTTTCTACTTTTCGATAACTATTTTATGAAAAATTTGGGGGGGGTAAAAATAGTTATTATATTAGCCGCATCAAAAAACACCATGAACCTCTTTTGCTAAATGAAACAAAAACGCCATCAACTACTAAATAAAAAACACAGACAACATACTGCCTGCGTAAATTCAAATATCAACCACATAAAATATATTGCCTATGGATAAAGCCTAATTATAAATTTGGTTTTATTTGTGCAAGTTAAAGCCTGTTAGTGTATTATAATTAAAAACAGGTGGCATGGACAAAACCAAAACCACCTGCGATTCAAATATAAACCGAGCCCAGAGTGTGTAGCTCATAAATGCTCAACTAATATGAAAAAATTACAACAGATTTTAGTTTTAACTCTCGTTTTTATAGGGATGTTAGCGTTTAATTCATGTGAGAAAGA
>DATERL010000185.1:0-26337 GCA_035271585.1 Prolixibacteraceae bacterium | reverse complement strand
ACATAAAGTAGCGTTAAATTAGTCCTTAATAAATAAATGAAAAATTTTACTGATGTATCAAAAAATAGTGTAAAGTATAAACAATCAGCGTTTAAACTAAATAATGAATAGTCAATTGCAATTAATAAATTACTTAAGCCCCATGGCTTTTAGCTCGCGATTAATTTCATTTTTGAATTCGGGTTTGTACCAAAAGAAAAATTTGCGTTGCTCAAGCTTTTCGTCTTTATTTTTAGCGGTATATACCGGCTTTAATGTATAAGGATGAACTCCTGAATAATATATCACCGTGGCAACGGTCATTGGAGTTGGTGTAAAATCCTGAACTTGCTCCAGCTTGAAATCCATTTTTTGGGTTTCGAGCATTAAATGAGCCATGTCTTTCTTCGTACTTCCGGGGTGACTTGAGATAAAGTAGGGGATTAGTTGCTGTTTTAATCCCGCCTTAATATTCTCTTCGGTAAAAAACTTTAAGAGTGTTTTAAATAGGCCGAATGATGGCTTACGCATTATTTTCAACACGTCGTCGCTGGCGTGTTCAGGAGCAACTTTTAACCTTCCCGATACGTGTTTGTGAATTACATTGCGCATGTACTGAAGGTTTTCAGGCGTATCGTGTCCTTTAGTGAAAACTAAATCGTAACGAATACCACTACCAATAAAAGCTTTTTTAACCTGAGGGTGTTTATCGGCAATATTGTAGATTTCGGAGAGCGCTAAGTGCGAAGTATCGAGGTTTTTACAAATATTTGGATCAATGCACGAGGGACGTTTACAGCTTTTACAAATATCAAGGTTCTTTCCTTTCATTTTATACATGTTGGCCGAAGGACCACCAATATCGCTGATGTATCCTTTAAAATCGGACATTTTGGTAATGGCTTCAATTTCGCGGGTAATCGATTCTTTTGAGCGGCTGGCAATAAACTTACCTTGATGAGCTGAAATAGTACAAAAAGCACAACCACCAAAACATCCACGGTGGGCATTTATTGAGTGCCTAATCATTTCGTAGGCTGGAATATTCTTGTTTTTGTATCGAGGGTGGGGAATTCGTGTGTAGGGCAAATCGTAATAAGTATCAATTTGTCCATCGTTCATTGGAGGATATTGGGGATTAACAACCAACCATTTATCAAATACGTTCTGAATCAAGTGCCCTCCAGTCCAACTGTTCGATTGTTCTTCAACATGTTTGAAATTACTGGCAAACTTTATTTTATCGGCCAAACAAGTTTTATGGTCGTTAAGAGTTATGGTTTTAGGGTTTTCTTGTAATTCAAGAGGTTGAACTTCCGACAAATACGCTGTTTGAGGGATATTAGTCAACTCGCTTATTTTTTGACCATTTTGTATTTGTCTGCAAATTTCGATAATAGATTGTTCGCCCATTCCATACACCAATAAATCGGCTTTAGAATCGTGTAATATGGTGGGCATTAACTGGTCACTCCAATAATCGTAATGTGTTACACGCCGCAGCGATGCTTCAATTCCGCCAATTACAATAGGTACATCGGGAAACAAATCTTTTAAAATGTTGCAATAAACTTTGGTGGCATAATCGGGGCGTAAATCGCAACGACCATCGGGAGTATAAGCATCGTTTGAACGTTTACGTTTATTGGCCGTATAGTGGTTTACCATGCTGTCCATGTTGCCAGCAGTAACAGCAAAAAACAGGTTGGGCTTCCCCAGCTTTTTAAAGTCACGTAAATCGTCGCGCCAGTTGGGTTGCGGAACTATAGCCACTTTATAACCCTCGGCTTCGAGTACGCGCCCAATAACTGCAGCACCAAACGAAGGGTGATCAACATAGGCATCGCCTGTAAATAATATTATATCGATGCTTTCCCAAGCAAGCGCTTTAACTTCCTTAGCTGAAGTGGGTAACCAAGCTGTAGGATGATATGCTAGTGATTCTGCTTTCATAATTTGGACACAAAGTTAAAGTTTTTAATTAAAGGTTAAGACTTTTGTGTCTTTTATTGAGTAAATTCAACTTTAACCTTTTTAAAAATTGAAGATTGAAGATCGAGCATACATTATATTGTATGATTTATAGATATTGGGATTTAAACGAAATCATTATTGTCCGGTAAAAGTTAGATATTGCTTCGCTTCGTTCGCAAAGACGAGTGTTTCATGGCCGCCAACTAAGACCTCACTATGATGTAATAATAAGTTGTTGTCAAATACTAGGAGTCTGTCGGCGTTTCGCTGTAAAGCTGCTGAGAATCTAATATTTCAGTTTTACCTCTGATAGGTGTCCAAATAGAAACACTAAAAAAGGCCTAAGTGCGACAGGCTGCTAGGATTTCAATATTTCGAACAAACGTTCAGGTATAGATGAAATAATGAATTAACAAGGACTTAGGGAGTGCTTTATAGAATAAGCAGGCATATTATGTTTGTCTTATAATCTATATTATGTTACTTTTATATTTAAAAAGAAACCGGAATAAATCCGGTTTCAAATTTAAAAACTTTTAGTTTTTGATCTCCTGAATCATTTTAGATGTTTCATCATATTTATCATTCATTTGTAAACGATAATAAATTAAACGAAGTGATTCAAGAATTGCTATTTCGTTATTATTTAAAGCGTAAGCTTTTTCAAAATATGGTAAGGCTTCGCGCAAGTGAACTTTTCCTTCATCCAATTTTTGTTCATATTCTTGGTTGGCGCTTGGTGGTAATTGTGTTGCTTCGTTCATTACATTAACACCTCTATTAAAGAAAATAACACCCAAGTTATAATATGGTGTAAATGCAGTGCTATCTATTTTAATGGCTTCTCTGTAAACTTCAATAGCCCTATCTTCTTTACCCATTTTTTCGAGCGAACTTCCTTTAGCAGTATAGAAAGTTACATTATCGGGGTTTTGTCCAATGGCTTTATCGAGATAAGTAATGGCATCGTCAGCATTTCCTGTACCAATATAGTAATTGATGAGTTCTACAATAAGTACTTCACTGTCAGGGTTTTTCTCAAATCCTTCTTTCAAAAAATTAATTGAAGTTAGCGTATCGCCAATGGCTTGACTCGATTGAAATGCAAAATGGTAACTTGATGCACTGTTGTAGTTGTACTTGGCCGATTTTTCAAAGTAATCCACTGCTTTGGTGTAATTTTTATCTTTAAAAGCTGAAAGGCCTGCATTATAAATAATGGCGGTGTCAATAACTTCTTCACCAGATGAATTCATGATCGAAATATTCGAAATTTCCATGTATTTTTCGAAACACTGCATGGCAATATCGTATTTCTCTTTTTCAAAACTAGTGATTGCAAAATTGGTTAAATCAGTTTGTAAAAATGTAAGCGCAACTACTAAACTTTTACTAAAGCGTGCTTTATCATCTAACTCGATGGCTTTTTTATAAGCTTCGAGCGATTCAAAAAGCGGATTTTCGAGAATTTCATGTTTGCCCATACGAAAAATTTCCTGAAGAATCCCTCCTTTTACTTCCCAGGTACGAGGCCAATCTAATGATTTTGTCGCTTTTTCGTTGTCGTAATCAGTAGCCTCCTGAATAGCTTCCCAAGCTTTAGTAAGCTCTCCAGCCTCTTTATAACTCAATGCACTGGTCACTTTTCCTCTTTGAGCAAAAATTGATGTTGCAATGATCATAAATGCAATTAATGTTATACTTTTTCTCATAGTTGTTTATATTTTTTCCACAAATATATAATTCTTGTTCAAAAAAAAAAACCGATTTCAATTTAACTTAACTAATCGTTTGTTTCTTCGTCGTTTTCTTCAGTTTTAACATCATTATCAGCATCTTCGGAGTTGTTTCCTTCTGTTTTAACATCATTATCAACATCTTCCGAAAACTCAGCATCAATTATTTCTTCTTCTTCTTCTTCGTTTTTACTAACCCTTGCAACCGAGGCAATGGTGTCATTTTCTTTAAGGTTAATCAGTTTAACACCTTGAGCCGCGCGTCCCATTAAGCGAACAGAAATTATCGGCATCCTAATGGTTAAACCATTTTCGGTAATGATTACCAAATCGTCATCGTCGGTTACACTCTTTATGGCTACTAAAGCACCGGTTTTTGGTGTAATGCTTATGGTTTTAACACCCTTTCCTCCACGATTTGTAATACGGTAATCTTCAATTTTTGAGCGTTTTCCATAACCGTTTTCTGATACAACCATAATGTCTTCGGCTTCGTTTTCTACACATATCATGCCAACTACTTCGTCGTTGTCGGCCAATGATATGCCTCGAACACCTGAAGCTGTTCGGCCAATAGCTCTTACAATGTTTTCGTTAAAGCGAATTGCTTTACCTGTTCTAATTGCTATTAATATTTCGTGGTTTCCGTTGGTAAGGCGTGCTTCAAGCAATTGATCCCCTTCGCGAATGGTAATGGCATTAACTCCGTTTTGACGTGGTCTTGAGTAGGCTTCGAGCGAAGTTTTCTTAATTATACCCTTTTTAGTACAAAGAATAATGAAGTTATTGTTGATGTATTCTGTGTCGTTTAAATTATCTACATTAATATAGGCCAACACCTTGTCGTCTTGTTCAATATTTAAGATATTTTGAATAGCACGCCCCTTTGATGTTCTTGTACCTTCAGGTATTTGATAAACTTTAAGCCAGAAACATCTGCCTTTTTCGGTAAACAATAACATGGTATTATGCATACTAGCAACAAACATTTTCTCAAGGAAATCTTCGTCTCGGGTAGCGCCACCTTTTGAACCGGTTCCTCCCCTACTTTGGGTTTTAAAATCGCTAAGCGGTGTGCGTTTAATGTATCCCAAGTGTGAAATGGTAATGAGCATGTCCTCGTCTGCATAGAAATCTTCGGGATTAAACTCTTCGGCATTAGGAACAATTTCAGTTCTACGGCCTTCAGGATAAAGACGCTTCAGTTCCATTAATTCTTCCTTAATGATATCCATTCTCATCCATTCGTTTTCAAGAATGCTTTTCAAATGCTCAATGGTTTTCATTAGCTCATCGTACTCAGCATGTAATTTTTCTTGTTCGAGACCGGTTAATTGACGTAAACGCATTTCTACAATTGCGCGTGCCTGAATATCTGAAAGGGTGAATCTTTCGATTAAGCGATTACGTGCTTCATCGGCATTCGACGATGAACGAATGATTTTGATCACTTCGTCGATATTGTCGCTGGCAATGATTAAACCTTCGAGGATGTGCGCCCTTTTTTCTGCTTGATCCAGTTCGAATTGGGTACGACGGGTTACAACATCGTGGCGGTGCTCAACAAAATGATAAATCAACTTTCTAAGGTTGAGCATCTTTGGCCGGCCATTCACAAGTGCAATGTTGTTCACACTGAACGACGATTGTAATTGTGTGTATTTGAAGAGTTTATTTAACACCACATTCGAGATTTCATCTTTTTTGATATCAATCACGATGCGCATGCCGGTTCTATCCGATTCGTCGTTTACATTAGAAATACCTTCGATTTTTTTCTCGTTAACAAGATCGGCTATTTTCATGATCAGTTCAGCCTTGTTAACTTGATAAGGTATTTCGGTAATTATAATTTTTTCGCGGCCGTTGGGTGCTATTTCGATATGGGCTTTACTCCTCATCACAATTCGCCCCCTACCAGTATGGTACGAATCTATAACACCTTGATAACCATAAATAACACCACCGGTAGGAAAATCGGGTGCTTTGATAATTTCAATAAGTGCATCGGTTTCAATTTCGCTATTTTCGATAAAAGCGATAATGGCATCAATGGTATCAACCAGGTTGTGAGGTGGCATATTAGTAGCCATACCTACCGCAATTCCCGATGCTCCATTTACCAAAAGGTTGGGGATGCGAGTTGGCAATACTGTAGGCTCGGTTAACGATTCGTCGAAGTTGGGCTGAAAGTCAACCGTGTTTTTATCTAAATCGGCTAATGTTTCTTCAGCAATTTTAGACAAACGGGCTTCGGTATAACGCATTGCAGCTGGGCTATCGCCATCAACCGAACCAAAGTTTCCCTGACCATCGACCAAGGGATATCGCAATGACCAAGTTTGAGCCATACGAACCATAGTCATGTAAACCGATGAGTCACCATGAGGGTGATATTTACCCAAAACCTCACCGACTATCCTAGCCGATTTTTTATGTGATTTATTCGATGCAATCCCTAATTCATTCATTCCGAACAAAACACGACGATGAACAGGTTTAAAACCATCCCTTACATCGGGCAAAGCTCTCGACACAATCACCGACATAGAATAGTCAATGTAGGCCGATTTCATTTGCTCCTCAATATTGATCTTTATAATCCTTTCGTTATCAGACATATATAAAAAATTTTCTATGAAATTCAAAAAACGTATAAAAATACAAAAATACCATTATATATACGAGAGAAAAAACTTTAGTTTAAATAAAAAGTTAACATTTAACTGCAATCTTTCAACAATTGGCAATTTGAAATGTCTTATTGAAAAATTCTGTTGAGAAATTATATATCTTAGCTCGATATTTTTTAAAAATGACAAATGTATGGATTCAAAATTTACACCTAAAATAAAAGACGTATTATCTTATAGTCGCGAAGAAGCGATTAGGATGGGAAACGATTATATTGGGTTAGAACATATTTTTTTGGGAATTTTACGCGACGGGAAAGGAGTTGCTATAGATATACTAAACAATTTGGGAATTGATTTAAATGCAATAAAATCTGAAATCGAAATTGAATTAAAAGAGGATAAGGCACTTGAACCTACGGCAGCGATACAACTATTGCAAGCTGCCGAAAAATCGTTAAAGTTGGTTTATCTCGAAGCCCGGTCGATGGGCGTAAATGCGATGAACACAGGACATTTACTGTTGGCATTGCTAAAAAACGAAAGTGCCCTAATTGCTAATATATTAAAGGAATTCAATGTTAGTTATTACATTGTAAAAACTCAATTAGAAGCGTATAACCAAAAAACGGTTGAATCGAAATCGGATTTTCCGGGAGACCAAGATGATGATGCTACCGGCGATTTTTATCAGCAGCGCCCACCGCAAAACCCAGGGCCGCAATCTGGAGCCGGTAAGTCGGACACCCCAGTTCTTGATAATTTTGGGATTGATATTACACAGGCCGCCGAAGAAGGGAGCCTCGATCCCATTGTTGGCCGCGATAAAGAGATTGAACGTTTAGCACAAATACTCAGCCGGCGCAAAAAAAACAATCCAATTTTGATTGGTGAACCCGGCGTTGGTAAATCGGCCATTGCCGAAGGCTTAGCTATTCGAATTATTGAGAAGAAAGTATCGAGAGTTTTGTTCGGTAAACGCGTAGTATCACTTGATTTAGCTTCAATTGTGGCCGGAACAAAATACCGGGGACAGTTTGAAGAACGCATGAAAGCCATATTAAACGAGTTGGCAAAGGTTGACAACGTGATTCTATTTATCGACGAAATTCACACCATTGTTGGTGCCGGTGGAGCAACCGGTTCGCTTGATGCCGCCAACATGCTAAAACCAGCCCTAGCGCGTGGCGATATTCAATGTATTGGCGCAACCACCCTCGATGAGTATCGTCAGAACATTGAAAAAGACGGTGCTTTGGAGCGTAGATTTCAAAAAATACTGGTTGAACCTACCTCGGTTGATGAAACGATTCAAATTTTAAACAATATAAAAGGGCGTTACGAAGACCATCACAATGTTTTCTATACCAGCGAAGCCATTGCTGCGTGTGTTAACCTTACCGAACGCTACATTACCGACCGGCATTTGCCCGACAAGGCCATTGATGCCTTGGACGAAGCCGGCTCAAGGGTTCACCTCTCAAATATCAATGTACCCGAATCAATTGTAAAACTTGAAGAAAAAATTGAAAATACCAGAGAAGAAAAAATACAAGCGGTAAAAAGTCAAAATTTTGAATTAGCCGCTTCGTTTCGCGATAAGGAAAAGAGCTTTATTCAACTGCTCGAAAGAGAGAAAGAAGACTGGGAACGCGATTTGGTTAACAACCGCGAAACTGTTTCCGACGATAAAGTGGCCGAAGTAGTTTCCATGATGTCGGGAATTCCCGTTCAAAGGGTTGCCCAAGCCGAAAGTAAGAAGCTACTTAAAATGGCGAGCGACCTTAAAAACGCTGTTATAGGTCAGGATGAGGCCATTGAGAAAATAGTACGGGCTATTCAGCGAAATCGTGCGGGTTTAAAAGATCCCAACAAACCCATTGGTACTTTTGTATTTTTAGGTCCAACAGGGGTTGGTAAAACTCAGTTAGCTAAAGTATTAGCCCGATATTTATTCGATGCCAACGATTCCTTGATTCGTGTTGATATGAGCGAATACATGGAGAAATTTGCTGTTTCGAGATTGGTGGGTGCACCTCCAGGATACGTTGGTTACGAAGAAGGTGGCCAATTAACCGAAAAAGTAAGAAGAAAACCCTACTCGGTTGTTTTGCTCGACGAAATTGAAAAAGCCCACCCCGACGTTTTCCATTTACTGTTACAAGTAATGGACGAAGGAAGGTTAACCGATAGCCTAGGGCGACGCATTGATTTCAAAAATACCATTGTCATAATGACATCGAATATTGGATCACGTCAATTGAGCGAGTTTGGTCGTGGTATTGGTTTCACATCGGCAGAAACCAATAAAGATCAAACCGATTCAATAATCCAAAAAGCCTTGAAAAAAGCATTTGCACCCGAATTTTTAAATCGTATTGACGATGTAATCATGTTTAATCCTTTAACCGAAAACGATATTTATAAAATTATCGATATCGAACTAAAGGGACTGTTCGAAAGGGTTAAAAGCTTGAATTACAACATTAAAATATCAACGGCTGCCAAGAATTTCATTGCTAAAAAGGGATATGATCCTCAATTTGGTGCTCGCCCTTTAAAACGTGCCATCCAGAAACTGCTTGAAGATGAAATGGCAGAATTAATTTTGCGTGCAAAATTTAAAGAAGGCGATACCATTTCGGTAGGCTACGATTCGAAAAATGAAAAGATTAAAATGAAGCTGTTGGTTGCTGCCAATAAAAGTTAGGGGTCTCACTCCTACTCTTTATGAATTTTGCCCTTGTTGATGTATTGAAGTACAAGTATGGTCATGTCATCAACAGGGGCAATATTTCCTCTAAATGAATTTACACTTTCCATTATTATTTTAACAATTTGATCAGGAGTATTAAACCAACTCCCCATCAAATTGTATCGAAGTACGTCAATAGAATAGTTCATTCCGTTTTCATCTTTAATATCAATAACTCCATCGGTGTAAATAAATATTTGATCATTCTGGGCAAGTTGAATTACCGATTGTCCGTATTTTTTATTGGCATAAATACCTAGAGGGATGCCATGTGTATCGGCCAGTTCGTTGATATGGCCGTCGTTTTTAATGACCAACGGCAAATTGTGAGCAGCGTTACAATACTCAAGTAAGCCGGTTTCGATATCGAGCATACCTATTAGCAGGGTAACAAAAAGTTCACTCGTGTTTTCGTTGGCAAGTTTTGAGTTGAGTTCAGTAACAATTTCACCCACTGACATTCCTCTTTTAGCAATTGAGCGCAACAAAGTTTGCGTGTAAATCATAAAAAGCGCAGCCGGAATTCCTTTACCCGAAACGTCGCCCACCATAAATAAGAGGTGTTTACCATCGAGAATGAAATAATCGTACAAATCGCCACCAATATCATACAAAGCCTCGGAATATGCACCTATCTTAAAAAGTTTTTCATGTTTTGTTATTTGTTTGTTTTGTTTGGGCAACAGGCTCTGCTGAAGTCGTTTGGCGATGATTAAATCGTGCTCTATTTTCTGGCTTTCAACAACTGTTTGTTCGAGTTTCTTTTCGTAAATCGACAACTGATTGATTAAAGACTCGACATTCCTTTTAATTTGCATTAAGTCATTTTCGCTCGACTTTGGGTTAATGCTGAGGTACTTACTGTTTTTTATTGTAGCAAAAATGTCCTTAATCGCCCAAGCCAGCCGCCTATTGGTTCTAATTATAATGTACGACGTTAGCACCATCAAAAATGAAACAATAAGCATGATGAATGCTGTATAGCGCCCAAGGTATTCAAACACATAAGTGCGCGGATGAAATACGACTAGATAATTATTAAATGCTTCGACATGAGTAATATATGATTTGAATTTAATGTCGGAACCCAAAAAAGAAAACTTTTTAATAAAGCCATATTCATCGGTATTGTTATTGGTTAAAAGCTCATCAATATATTGTAAGTCCAAATTGATGCTTTTGTTGATTAAATTGTTGTTGTTTGAAGCTAAAACAGTGGCTTCCGAATCGACAAATGCGTATAGATAGGGAAATGAAATACCAACAGGGATTAACTGGTCTTCAATCCAGTTTTCCTTCATTTTAATTTCTGCCCTAAAGTTTTCGCCAACATTTTGTGTGCATATCCATTTAATTTTTCCCTTATCGGTACGTGTAAACTGCCATCCCAATTGGGTGTTTGCCATTGTATCAATGGGATAGATAATTATGTTTGAGATTTCAGTATTCAGCAAAAGGGCATTCAAAAAAACAGTATTAATTTCATTTTGATTATTCAAGTGTCTGTTAATAAGCTCAATTATGCTGTCGATATCCTTTGTTCTCTCGTTAAGCAAATAATTAGAAGTTTTAATTTTCTGCAGTAATGAATTATTGACATTCGAATTAATTGATTTTGAGAGTATTATGAAATTTAAAACAAGCAAGACTACAATAATCACCATAAAGTGTATGATGTGTAAAATTGTCAACTGTGTTGTAAAGTGCTTGTTTTTTATCATCGTGTAAAAGAGTATTATTTAACTAACAATTCATTTTACTTGCTGTAAGGTCTTTATTATCAATATAAGTTTTTCTTATTGGTAAAAGAACTTTTCAAAAGCGTGGGTGAATGCCACATAAAAATGGAAATAAAAAACAGGAAAAAATGAAGTCCAACGTGCGTTTCGAGTGTTGTTTCGCCAAGGCATGTAATTCCAACAATTGTTATTAGTAAGAGACTTAAAACATTTTTGAACTGCTTTTTCCATTTCAAAGCCAATACAATAAACGTCATTATTAGCAAAAAGCCTAATACGCCAAATTTAACAATGTAGTTAAGGTATTGGTTGTGAACATAGTTGCGTAATTCGGGTTTGAGTTTTGAATTTATTTGAATAAATGCATCATCGAATGCGCATTTAAAATTTCCAGTTCCTATACCCCAAACATTGTGTTTTAAAATGTAAAACGTTGCTTTTAAGTACTCTATGCGTTGCGATAGGGACTGATTGTTGGGATTTCCGGAATGATAGTAGCATTCGAGCTCCCAAATAGTTTGATATATACGCGGATAAAGCAAGTATTTTTTATCAACAAAAAGAACATTTGCAACGCCCGCTTCTATGTTTTTAATATCATTAATTGATAAATTGGCTACGCCGACAGAATCTTTTTTCAATCCCTTGCTGGTCATATACCTTAGCAGGGTATAGTAAATTGAATAACCCGAGGCATCTTTTTCATCCAGTTTAATGTTGCTTACATCGTTCCATGCATTTTCTAATTCTTCGTCGCAAACGTACCAATACACGTGGTAACCATTTTCTGTTTGAAAACTATTTGTTTTAAAATTATAAAGATTATTCGAAGCCGTTCGAAGTGTGTAATCGGGTTCTTTTTCTTTCAAATTAAAATAATTATAGCTTACCCACCCTACGTATAAAAAGGGAGCTATGGTAAAAAGTACAAAAAAAACACTAAACACTTTTCGATATTTGATATTTTTCGATATCCATATAAAGAATAGAATGCCGGAGAAATACAATGCAAGCCAGGCGTTCAGTGATTTCTGAAATCCCAGAAAGAAAACAAGCCAGGCACAAAGCAATAAAACAATCCACTTGTTTAGTTTTCCTAAAACAGGTGTTTTCAAAAGTTTTGATACCAGTAAAACGTAAACTGCAAAAACAACTTGTATCGACAATGAAACATGTGAAATTTTAGCGGCATCGCGCACGTTACTTAACTGAAAAAAATCGGAAAAAACAATTCTGATACTTGCATGGATCGATGCGGAGAAAACCATAAACACATATATAGCAAGCAAATACCATATTTTCTTTTCCGAAACATTGGGAATAAGTGCAATGCTAAGCGGAAGAATTGCCCAAAAAACATAGCGTTTTAGTTCCCATAATCCCAACGAAAGGTCTTTGCAGAAAAACATTCCTACCAAATAAATTGCATAAATGCCTGCTAAAACCCAAATGGTTTTTTCTTGAGCTATAAAGTCTCGCTTTTCTTTGAATTTCCCGGTTAAGAATAGTATTAACAGCAATGCTAAAGATGAAATACTTAATACCGATTCGGAAAAAAGCAAACCAAATAAAAATGCAATTACAATAACATAAGTTAGGTATTCGAAGAACTTTTGTTTCTGCATCCTCTTAAGTAATTTATTATTTATAATTGACTATTTATTATTGATGCTAAGTGCTGATTGTTCCGCTTAATATTAGCATATTATATTAAAAAAATAGTTTTAACTACCTAAATATTAGAAATATGTGAAATTTATATGTTTTTATATTTTTTGAGGGAAAACATATTGTGTAAACGATTAATAAAGATCGAACATGAGCGTTGATAATGTAATGGACCATGAAGCTGTTCAAAAATAAAATCACGATGTTTTTCATTTATTAATGAAATGGTTCTACGTTTTGCATCCTTATTCGTACTTTTCCGTCGTGAGCCCCTACGTATCCTGTAATAAAAACCGGTTATGGGAAGCCTGACTACTTCGCCGCCATTTTTAAGCATCGATATCCAAAACTCCCAATCTTCCCAACCCCAGGTCATTCTGTTGTCGAAGCCTCCTGCCCGCTCCCAGTCCGACTTGCGAAACAAAGCGCTAAGGAAAATCATATTATCGCACGCTAAATGTCTTCTTGAAAATTCAGGAAGAACCCATTCCCCTTGTTTCTCGCCCAAAAATTCAGCCTTACAATATACCAAAATAACATCGTCGCGCTGATCCAATACGGCTACTGCTTTTTCAATATAATGAGTCGAAATCAGATCATCGGCATCGAGCGGCAGAATATATTTTCCCTTGGCTTGGCTTATTCCGTTGTTTCGTGCAGCCGCAGGTCCTTGATTGCTTTGATAGATGTAGCTTATATTGGGATGTTTTTTCGTAAATTTCAAAGCTATTTCTTCCGTATTATCGGTTGAACCATCGTTTATAATTATAATTTCGATAGGAGAATAGGTCGAATTTAATGCCGAGTGCAACGTTTCTTCAAGAAACACAGCATGATTATAACAAGGAACAATTATACTTACGGTATTCATAATTTTTTAATAAAAATAAAAATACACTCCAAAATACAATGAGTGATATTTGCTATAATTTAATCTTGTCTGTAAATTTAAATATTTGCATTGGCCTCTGCCCTATTTTCGAGAATAATTTACCATACGATATTAATGTTTTTACATTAAACAGGCAAATTAAAATTCATCCAAGACCGGGTGCCTTTTGATAAAGTTGAATGCGTGGCAATAACCGAGGCTTTATTAAGGGCATCGAAAAAGTTGTAGTTTTGTGAATAGTACCATACAAAAACACCATGCAAAATGTCACCAGCTCCCAGCGAATCAACTGCTTCAACCTTTTTAATTTCGATATTTCCATGGTTTGAAATTATACTGAATGCCCCCCTCGATATGGCTGTATATTGTACGCCATGATTTTTAGTGTAATCGAAAATATCGCCAAGGTTTTGACAACCCGGAGGAATAAAATTCTCAGAACAAATGGCAATATCACTTAGCGGTAAGAGATCGGCCATTTGAGGTTTCCAACTTCCCCCATCCATAACAATCGGAATACCTTTTTCGCGTGCTTTTACACATATTGGTAAGGCCAGTTCGGGATAAAATCCATCGCTTAATACCATGTCGTATTGATCCAAATCAATAATATCCAACACATTGGAAACTACAACCGGCTCGGGATGATGGGTAATAATGGTCCGTTCGCTATTGGTGGTGTTGGTAATAATGCTTGCTACAATTGGCTGATAGTCAATACCATTCATTGCATCAATCACTTTCACCTTATTTTGGGTAAAATCATCGATAAGTATTTTTTCGAAAGGGTTGTTTCCAATACAACTTAAGAAATCGGCCGTTCCGCCCATATAGGCAAAAGCAATGGCAGCATTGGCGGCAGGACCACCTGCTACAACAAACGGAGCTTCTGCTTTATGCTTAGTATTGGGCATTGGATGTTCCTCCAAAAAATATTGAATATCGACAGTTGTAAGCCCTATAAAAAGAATTTTTTGTTTCATTTGACTGGTTTTGTGCAAAAAAAAACCCGCTTAATAGCGGGTTGCAAATATACAAATATATAATGAACGATTAAGTATTCATTGCACCACAAACATTAATCACCTGTCCACTAACATACGACGAAAGATCTGAAGCCAAAAAAGCAGCAACTTTAGCAACTTCTTCGGGCAAACCGCCACGTTTTAAAGGAATCAATGCTTCCCAAGCCTTGCGGGCATCTTCGGGTATTTGTGCTGTCATTTCGGTAATAATAAAACCGGGGGCAATGGCATTTGATCGAATTCCCCTCGATCCCAACTCTTTGGCAATCGATTTGGTAAACCCGATAATACCAGCTTTCGAGGCCGAGTAATTTGATTGTCCGGCATTGCCACTAACACCCACCACAGAACTCATGTTTACAATTGAACCCGAACGCTGTTTTAACATGGTTTTTTGAGCTGCTTTAGTGAAATTGAAAACCGATTTCAGGTTCACGTTAATCACGGCATCCCATTGTTCTTCAGTCATTCGCATCAACAGTGTGTCTTTGGTAATACCGGCATTGTTGACCAAAACATCAAGAGTGCCAAAGTCAACAACTATTTGATCGACCACTTTTTGAGTTTCGTCAAAATTAGCTGCATTCGATGCATATCCTTTCGATTTAACACCGAGCGCGGCAATTTCGGCTTCGGTATTTTTCATGTTTTCATCTTCAAAAAGGTCGGTAAAAGCAATATTACAACCTTCTTGTGCAAAAAACAGGGCAATTGATTTTCCAATACCCCTCGATGCTCCAGTAATAATTGCTGTTTTTCCTTCGAGTAATTTCATGATTATAAAATATTTAGTTACAATAATGTTACTGTTTTAAAAGGCTTGAATTTAAGTGTTATTTTGGGCTCAGCTGCCAACAAAATCATTTCAAACGGTGTCAAATGTAGTAATTATAGATAAAATGATACTGTTTAATTTGGAATAAGCATTTTTTTTTGAATGAATATCCCAACCATTAAACCAGCGTTGTAACTACTTTTTATTTAAGCATAAACACTGAATATGAATACAATATAGCTGTAAAACTAAAAACAGTATTACTTTGTTTTGTAAGCCTCTAAAATATACTGTACTGCCGAATAGTAGAATGTAGTGTCACAAAATTCGACAAATAAGATATTTTTAGCACTTTTGCAGTTCAAATAAAAGGCTTGTCATTCATACATTTCTATAATTTAACGAACATGATCGATCAGAAAACGATTTGTGCCATAAGTACTGCCCCCGGCATGGGTGCCATTGCCCTTGTTCGACTTTCGGGTAACGAAGCGTTCGATATTGCCTCAAAAATATTTGTGCCAGCCAATAAAAACAAGGTGCTTGCACAACAAAAAGGAGGTACTTTTCACTTTGGAAGTATTGTTGATGACAACGAAATTATTGACGAGGTTATTCTTTCGCTTTACCTTGCCCCTCATTCTTTTACGGGCGAAAATATGGTGGAAATATCTTGTCATGGTTCGGTTTATTTGCAACAAAAGATACTGCAACTCTTGGTCAATAATGGAGCTCGAATGGCCAAACCTGGTGAATTTAGTCAGCGTGCATTTTTAAATGGAAAGATGGATCTTTCGCAAGCCGAAGCGGTATCTGATTTAATTGCCTCTTCGTCGGCAATGGCTGCTAAAATTGCAATTAATCAAATGCGTGGCGGCGTTTCAGATCAAATAAAAATTTTGCGCAATCAGCTATTAACTTTCACTTCGCTGGTTGAGCTAGAATTAGATTTTGGCGAAGAAGATGTTGAATTTGCCAACCGTGAAGAACTACTCCAACTGAGCAATCAAACAAGTCAGCTAATCAATCAGTTAACCCATTCGTTTCAATATGGAAATGCCATCAAAAACGGTATCCCAATTACCATTATTGGCGATGCCAACGTTGGAAAATCAACCCTGCTAAATGCGCTGTTGAACGAAGAGCGCGCCATTGTTTCGGAAATTGCCGGCACCACGCGCGACGTTATCGAAGATGTAGTTAATATAGAAGGAATCGCATTCAGATTAATCGATACTGCGGGCATTAGAACCACCACCGACCACATTGAAAATATTGGTATTGAACGTACTTTTCAGAAAATAGATCAGGCCGAAATTGTACTGACCATGATTGATGCCACCAGCTCATTCAACGATATTATTATTTTTTTGACTCGTGTGAGCGAAAAACTACACACCAAAAAAACAGCATTAGTTATTAATAAAATCGATGCAGCCGATGCAGCCACTGTTGAAGAATTGATTCAAATGGGCAAGGAAATGCAGTTTCCCATTCTTACTATTTCGGCCAAACAGCGCGATGGAATTGACAATTTAGTCCAATTTATGGTTCGCTCTATTCAAAACAATGGCTTTACCGAAAGTGACGTAATTATCACTAATTTACGCCATTACGAATCGCTATCTAATGCCGGCAAAGCCATTTCGCGCGTTATCGATGGCCTCAAATCAAGTATTTCGGGCGATTTTCTCTCACAAGACATTCGCGAATGCCTTTACTATCTTGGCGAAATTACCGGTGAAATAAGCACCGACGAAATACTCAATAATATATTTAAGAATTTCTGTATCGGAAAGTAAACCTCTTTCTTTTGCTTACCTTTTATCTTCTTATTCAACACTTTAGCAATTTTTATTTTCTTATTATTGTTGCCTATTTGCCTATTTTTGTTTATATTTGATGTACACTTGTTGCCCAAATAGCAACATTTGTTGTTGAACAACAAGAGTGGAGAAATAATGGCAGTTGTTGACAGCTGTTGGCATTTAACGACAATTAAAGACACAAACAGGCATGAGCAGTACAATTGAAATCCGAAAAATTTGCGAGTTCTGCGGCAATGAATTTATAGCCAAAACAACGGTTACACGATTTTGTGGCCACACATGCGCTTCAAGGTCATACAAACAGCGAAAAAAAGCAAACAAAATTGGTAGAGCCATTGAGGAAACCAACAAACAAAAAATCCTCTCTCTAACGGAGCTAAACCTCGAAGCCATCAAGCAAAAAGAATTTCTTTCCATTAAAGAAGCCCATACCCTATTGGGTTTGAGTGAACGCACATTTTACAGGTTGATGAAGGCCGGAACAATCAAAGCTGCCAAACTGGGAAAACGTACCATTATCAAGCGCACCGAAATCGATAAATTATTTACTTTATAAAACCGGCCCTTATGTGGGTTTGTTGATAAAACAATTAAGTCAAAAGCCATGAAAGTAACCCTACGTCAACGAAACAAAAATGGTAAAATCAGTTTATACCTTGACATTTATCACCATGGAAAGCGAAAGTTTGAATACCTCCGCTTGTACCTGATTGATAAACCCCGTACGCCTGAAGAACGTAGTTTCAATAAAAAAACCCAACTATTGGCTGAAAACATAAGAGCCAAAAAACAACTTGAATTGCAAAGCGGCATTTATGGCTTTGACGATACCGAAAAAAGGAACTCACTATTTTTGGCCTACTTTGAAATACTTGCCGAAAAACGCAGGGATTCGGATGGAAATTACGGCAACTGGCGTAGCGCTTTGAAACACCTCAAAAATTGGGATAAATCAAATGTACGCTTTGCCGACATCGACCGCCAGTGGCTCGAAGATTTGAAAGAATATTTCACGCATGATGTAAAATCCAAGCAGGGCAAAAAGCTTTCAAAAAATTCATGTGTTTCATATTTCAACAAAGTAAGAGCTGCTTTAAAAGAAGCCGTTAAAGATGGCATCATAAACCGCAATCCTGCCGAAAATGTTACCGGTATTAAAGAAGCTGAAACCAAGCGTGAATTTTTGACATTAGAAGAACTCAAAAGTGCTGTTAATGCTCATTGCGAAATTGAAATGCTTAAAAATGCCTTCATATTCAGTGCGCTTACCGGCTTGCGTTTTTCTGACATTGAGAAACTAACCTGGTCTGAAATTCAACATTCCGACGAAAACGGATATTACATACGATTTAAGCAGAAAAAAACCAAAGGACAAGAAACCCTGCCCATAAGCGAAGATGCGTTAAGATATATGGGTGAACGCAAAGAAGGAGCTGAAAAAGTGTTTACAAACCTAACGTATAGCGACTATAATAACGCCAAAATTCGCGAATGGATGATACGTGCCGGTGTAGAAAAACACATCACTTTTCACTGTGCACGACACACTTATGCCACACTTCAATTATCTTTGGGTACCGACATTTACACCGTATCGAAATTATTAGGCCATAAAAGCCTTAAAACTACTGAAATATACGCTAAAGTAATTGACCAAAAGAAAGTAGAAGCTGCGAACCGAATAAAACTATAAAAACCATGAAAAACCACTTTTACAAACTTGACGAAATTTTATATAAAAGTTTAAGACCTTGGCTACATGAAAATAATCCGGATGAAAAGTTTGCTTCAATGATTTCAGGCATAAAAGATATAGAACCTACATTTCAGTCCAAATATCAAGTGAAGTTCGAAAGACCTTTCAACAATAAAACGAAATACTATTCAAAATTCATTCTTGCCGAAAAGATTAAAACCATAAATGGATTGATGGATGCATTGCACGAAGATGAAAATCCTCAACTTATTAAATACCGTTTAAACGACACTTTAAACAAAAAGCTCAAGACGAAAATCAAGGATATTGGTAAAATCATTAAAGACCAGCAATTTGAGCCGACATACATAGACCCGAAGAAAACAACATTCGATGTTGACCAGGAACACAAAACCAACACCTTTGTTTTTCAATTGTTAAAAACCTCACTCATTCATATCTATTTGGAGGTTCAGGAGGTTTATAAAGATTGGATTCAGGATGAATTTGTTATTGACGATTTTTACTCTCAGTTACTTTTTGAGCCTGTTCCTGATACAACATACATTAAAGAAATTGAAATTATCGAAATTACATCCGACAAAGAGACCGAATCGGCTAAAACTGATGTAGTATTTTCTCTTCAATCTTTTACATACAATGACTATCCTAAAAACTCAGAAAAATTAACTGACCTTTGCGACAGTCTAAAAAAGTCAGGCTTCATTCACAAGGACACGACTACTATAAATTTCAAAAAAGTATTTTCCGGTAAAGAAATTAACACACCCATTATTTGGACTGGCAACCCCTCTGAATTTGCTTACTTCATTAAGTTGATATATACAATAAACCATTATGTTGATAATTTGAAACAAAGACAGTGGGAAGTTGCTTGCAAATGCTTTGTGCAAACCGATGGCTCATCCTTTGACAGGACAAAGCTTCGAACATTAAAGAAACCTCAACTCACACACAAAAAACTCGAATTAGCCGTTGACAACCTTAAATAGACCACTCTACACTATAAGGCATTCTTCTTTTTTCATCTTTTTGTAGCCCTTGTTTTCCGAAACAATGGCTTTGATTGTTTGTACTGCACCACTCTACACTCTACACTTCACACTACACCTGCAAATCGCTGAATTTAAGCGCATAATAAGGCAGTAATTTTACATTGTCATTGAAAATCAATGATGACTTTAGCGCTGAAGTCCATGTTTTATTCAAATCCGTAATATCATGGACGAGATTATTTTAACAAAATTAAACGGCATAGAAAAAATGCTGATGGAGCAGAATATGCTCAAAAAAGAAGTCTTAAGTTTTAACGAAGCGGCCATCTATCTTGAAGTTTCGCACTCGCACCTCTACAAGATGACCAGCACCGGAGTTGTACCATCGTACAAACCCAACGGTAAAAAACTCTACTTCAACCGCAAAGAGTTGGATTCGTGGCTTTTATCGAATAAGCAATTCTCTCAACAGGAAATTGAACAGGAAGCCGCAAACTACCTGTTAAAAAAAGGGAGGACACGGCTATGATGGAGATAATGCAACTTCTGCTCGAACTTTCCGGTGCCATTAAGGAAATTAAAGCACAAATATTGGTATTGAAACAAACCGGAGCCGATAAGTTCAAACAACAGTGGATTGATGGAAACGATGTAATGCTTTCCCTCAATATCAGTAAACGCACGCTGCAATCGTTGCGGGATAATGGGGTTCTCCCCCATTCCCGCATCAATGGCAAGTTCTATTACAAAGTATCCGACCTCGAGAATTTACTCGAAAGCAATTATTCTCAACCCAAAAATTGCAAAAGCCATGATTAAGGAAAAGGATTTATTGCAGAAAACCCACTATGGGCTCAATATTTATGCTCACATCCTGCATAAATACTACCCCGAAGAGCTTGTTATAAGCTTATCGGGCAAAGAATGTGCACCCACCAAGAACCCTTTCAACGGCGATAAAGTCACGCTTAAACTAAATAATATCGACTGGGTTTTTATGTATAGCGACTCTGAATTACCCGATTTTCACGGAAATCCATTTTCGTTTGCAGAACGGCATTACAAGCTATCCGGCAATGAATTACTGGAAAAGCTCAACAATGAACTAAATCTTCACATTGGCGAAAAACGTAATTTTTACGACAAAAACGAAAGTGCTGACGAGAATAGAATTAAGGACGCGAAACCAAAAATATTCGTTCCGAAATTTAGTTTGTTTCGACGTCCGATTACAAACGTTCTACCCGTAAAGGAAATCACCTTGATTGAAACCTATTTGGGAATAAAGAGCAAAGCATACAAAGACCAGACGGACTATCTGCGAGGCTTAAAAGACAAAGAACAAATGCGCAAGGTGAAAGCGACCCAATTCGATTACGTAACTTTTTCAGGTACTTTCTCGAAGCGAAACGACAATGCATTGCTGAATCATTCCGGTTTGCTGACCATTGATTTTGACCATGTTTCAAATCTTCAGCACTTAAAAAACCGTTTACTCAACGATGAATATTTTGAAACAGAATTGCTCTTTGTTTCTCCTTCGGGCGATGGCTTAAAATGGATTATCCCCATCGACCTCTCGGAAGCAACTCACCTTAACTACTTCCTTGCAGTGGCAAACTACATCAAAGTAGCTTACCAACTGGATGTTGATAGTTCAGGCAAAGATGTTTCCCGGGCTTGCTTTCTGCCTCACGACCCCGAGGTTTACATCAATCCGAAATACTTAAACACAAAAATTCAAGAAAATGAAACAAAATAAATTTCTCACACTGTTAAAAAGGATGCTTCAAAAAGGTGCATCTGTAATTCATCCATTGTGGTGGGTGGTCATTCCGTTCCTGTTGTACTACCTTATTCAAATGTTCAAGTATTCAATGTTCACCCCAATAATATTGTAGTTATGAAGAAGAAATTCGATATACAGCACTGGTTACAACAAACCGAACCAAAAGAAAACCTGTCAGCGTCTAAAAGACCTGTCAGTGTTTCCAAGTTCCCGGACTCGCTGAGGGAGAATTTAAGGGTGATTAATAATGACGTCGAAACACCAGTACTGAGCGACGTCGAAGTAATCATTCAACGTCTCGAATCTACTCAAACCGATATCACTGCCAATTATACCAATTGGCGTGATATTGGCTTTGCTTTTGCCGATGAGTTTGGCGAATCAGGGAGGGATTATTTTCATCGCGTAAGCCGTTTTTATCCTGAATACTCCCCTTCCGCTTGTGATAAACAGTTCGATAAATGCCTAAAATCCAAAGGACACGGCATAAGCATAAAAACCTTTTTCCATCTGGCACAACAAGCCGGAATCAACTTAGTGACTTCTCAGCCGAAAACAAAACTGACAGCGCCTCCCAGACCTGACGGCGTTTCCAGTACCACTTTAGAGCCTGTACCGAACTTGCTCAGGGAAGATTCAGGGGCAGATGATGAAATAATTTTCAATACGCCCAAAATTCCACCTGAAATTTACAGTCAACTTCCCGAAATACTGCTCGATAGCTGCGACATGTTTGCCGAGGCCATTGAAAAAGATGTGTTCTTAATTGGAGCTATAGCAGTGATTAGTGGCTGCCTGCCCAACATCGAAGGCACTTATTTCGACGAACCGGTTTCAGCGCATTTATATGCTTTTATCACTGCCCCGGCTGGTTCAGGAAAGGGAAAACTGAAATGGGCCAAATACTTCGGGTATAAAATTCACAAATCAATTGTCAAGCAATCAACCCTTGAGAAAGAGGAATACGAACGGGAATTGGAAAACTACAATAGCCTGAATAAAAACCAACGCCAGGGAATAGAACGCCCAAAAGAACCTAAACGCAAAATGTTTTTCATTCCGGCCAACAGCAGTGCATCGGCTTTTATCCAGGCACTGTCCGACAACGATTTTAAAGGAATCATTTTTGAAACCGAAGCCGACACGCTGGCAGGTACACTAAAACAAGACTGGGGCAACTTTAGCGATGTACTCCGCAAAGCATTCCACCACGAAAGCACCAACATGTTCCGACGCAAGGATAATGAACACATCGAAATTGAAGACCCTCACCTTGCCATTGCGCTTTCGGGTACTCCCAAACAGGTACACAATATGATGCCCGATGTAGAAAACGGCCTTTTTAGCCGCTTTCTGTATTATGCCTTCGAAGATTACAGCGATTTTAAAAACCCTTTTATTTCGCACCGGCAATTAAATTATACCGAATTTTTTGAAGAGAAAGGAACCCAATTCTTTGAGCTATACCAAATTCTGAACAGCCAGCCTACACCCATGCAATTTTGCTTTACAGTTGAGCAGGGCGAAATTTTTACCGAACAATTCAACATACTGTACAAGCGCAACCGCATGTTGTTGGGCAACGATTTTAACGCCAACAGCCGACGACTGGGGCTCATCACTTTTCGCATTGCCATGGTGCTGCGCACCTTGCGCCTGCTCGAAGATGGCGACTATTCAAACCCGCTTGTTTGCAGCGAAACCGATTTTCAAACGGCCATTCAAATTGCATTTACGCTGGAAAAACATGCCATTGCCGTTTTCCAGAACCTGCCCAACAACGATTTAAAAGGAGTGAAACTGAAATTCTACAATGCCCTACCCGACAATTTCAACCGACAGGGATATTTAATAATTGCCAAAAAGCTTGACATAAAAGACAAAACAGCAGAAAAATACATTGGACAATTTAAAGAAAATGGTCTATTGGAACACGAGCACAACAACTATTCGAAGCCAGTAAACACAAACAAAATCGAAAACAGGAAATAGGAAACAGAGGATTTGTAGGACACCCTTTTTCCCTCCCCAAAGGGGAGGGAAAGGGTTGGGCTATATCCTACGTTTCCTACACTTCCTATTCTCTATGTTGATAAGTAGTTAATATATTCTTTCCTTTATTTGCTTTTTCTTTGCTATATTAGCCATTCTTTGACAAGTCGTAAAATCATTAGTTATGTTTTTAGGGAAACGCATTAAAGAACTCAGGGAAGAAAAAGGATTGGTTCAACGCCAATTGGCTGCCGAATTGGAGATTGATACGCCCATGTACAGCAAAATTGAACGAGGTGAACGAAAGGCAAAACGCGAGCAGGTTCTAAAACTGGCTGAAATGCTAAATACCGACAAGGATGAATTGTTAATCTTATGGTTAGCCGGGCAGGTTTACGAACTCGTTAAAAATGAGAAAATAGCAAAAGTTGCTTTAAAAATTGTTGATGAAAATATTTAAAAATGATATCAAAACAAGCATTAGGTAGTACACTTTTTGGAATGGCTGACATCCTGCGTGATAAAGTCGAGGATTATAAAGCCTACATTCTTTCACTTTTGTTTTTTAAACGACTATCCGACAATTACGAGTGGGAAACCGAAAACGAAATCAAAGAATTTGTTCAGCGTGAAGGCAGACAACCCACCGAAGCTGAAAAACGAATCATTGTCTCTCAGAAGCACGATTTCAAAATCCCGGAAGGTTGTTTTTGGAAAGATGTGCGCGATGCTTCGCCCGACAAGAAAAATGAAAAGCTCAATAAAGCTGTAAACGATATTGCCGATGCCAATATTGACCGCGACGGCAAGGCTGTTCTGAAAGGGGTAATCAATACCGTGCGCTGGAACGAACCTGCACCCGATGGTTCAGGCAGCAAAAAACTAAGTCCGCAAGTGCTCACTGCTCTGGTGAGTTATTTAGACGCTGTTGATTTAAGCAACAAAAATGCCTCGGTAGATGTGCTGGGCGACGCTTACGAATATTTGATAAAACGCTTTGCCGATGAAAACAAAGGCGGAACAATGGCAGGGCAATTTTATACACCACAAGAAATTGTTGACATTATTGTGCGCTACTTAAAACCACAAAAAAACACAACGGTTTACGACCCCACTTGTGGTTCCGGTGGTTTTCTTATCAACGCTGCAAAGTATTGCAAAGCCAATTACAACAATCAAAAAGCCGTTCGCTTGTTTGGGCAGGAAGATGTTTGGAATACCTGGGCTATTTGCAATATCAACATGATATTGCACGGCTTAGATGCCCGTATCGAAAAAGGCGACACGTTGTTAGACCCAAAATTCAGGGATGAAGACAACGAACTTGCCATACGCACTTTCGATTTGGTGATGGCCAACTTCCCTTTTTCACAAGAAAACTGGACAAAGACAGGCACACCCAAAAAAGACAGCAAGGGGAAAACCATCAATAAAAAAGACGGCTCGCCCCAGTTGGAATATCCAAGGGAAGGCTACACTGACCCTTTTGAACGTTTGGTATATGGCACACCGCCCTATTCCAATGGCGATTTTGCCTTTTTACAGCACATTGTCGCATCGCTTAAAGACGATGGCAAAGCGGGGGTAGTGTGTCCCCAAGGTGTTTTGTTCCGTGGGCAACCCGAAAAAACCGAAGAAGAAGACGGGCAGAACCGGAAAGCCGATGACGAGTATATTATCCGGCGCGGGTTTTTACAAGGTAAAATTGATAGTAACGGCAAGTTTACCGAGTTGCACAATATAGTTGATGCCATTGTGGTATTGCCGGGCAATTTGTTTTACGGTACAACCATACCGGGCGCAATTCTTTTTATAAACAAAAACAAACCCGAAGCTCGCAAAGACAAAGTTTTGATGGTGTATGCTGCCAAAGAGGGCTGGTATAAGGAAGAAGCCAATATGAATACTTTGCAACCGCACGATATTTTGAGGATTTCAACTATTTTGGAAAGTTGGGGCAATTTAGAAGCCGCTAAAGTTTGGATTGATTCACAAAAGGCAAGACTTAAAACACTGATTCAAGAAGACTTTGATTTTAAATTATTGGAGCTTGAGGAATATTATGCTGATGATATTGAACTGCAAACAGACAAATTAACAAAAGCCCAAAAAGTAGTTGCCGATAAAAAAGCGAAAAACGAAAAACCAACCAAAGGACAATTAAAAGCCGTGGTAACGGCACAAAATGCGTTGGATAAAACCACCAACGAAAAAGAAGGTAAAATAGCAACAGCCCAAGAACAAGCCGTTAAAGAACGCCAAGCTATTGACGATGTGGAGCAGGAACTGATTACTATGCTTCAAGACCCTGAACTGCGTAAACGCTATTTTACCGTAGCCGATATGGAAGAGTTGGAAGAAAACGAGTTCAACCTAAATATACCTCGTTATGTGGATACTTTTGAACCCGAAGAAGAAATTGACCTAAAACAAGCTATTGCTGAATTTAAAGCAACATTAGGTAAAGAAACCGCTTTGGATAAATCTATTGATGAACTTTTAAAGGTGTTGGGATAAGATGGAAAAGTTTAAAGAGGTTCATTTAAAAGATTTATATGATGAATTAGTAATGGGGCAATCACCAAATTCAGAAACATATAATGATGAAAGAAAAGGATTACCATTTGTACAAGGTAATGCTGATATGAAAGATGGTGCACCAAAAATCAGAATTTACACTACCGACCCCAAAAAGCTCTCTCAAAAAGATGATTTATTACTTTCAGTCAGAGCACCTGTTGGTGACTTGTTTAAAAACAATATTGGCGAAATAGCTATTGGAAGAGGATTATCAGCGATTAGAATATCTAACCAACATTTAAATAATTACGTCCATTAT
>DATERL010000184.1:0-27498 GCA_035271585.1 Prolixibacteraceae bacterium | reverse complement strand
TTATCAAAATCGGTTACTTTTGTTTTAGAAAAATTACCAATAAATTGCCAATCGTGCCAATCGTACCAATCGCTGGAATTGAAATTTATTTAAATATGATTGTTGGTAACTTTCTTAATATCAGGCGGGCAGTTTTTGTCCGCCTTTTGTTTTTCAATGCTGTCGGGTTGGTGATGCCGCAACAGAACCCGACAGAGTCCTATGACCTGTCGGCGTTAAATTGTATTTTCATCGTTTTGTAGGTTTGTTTCATATTATTGTTTTTTTGTTTTGGGTTTTTTTTATACCCCCGAAGGGGTTTCAAACCCATTGGTGCCAAAAGCGATAGCTGCAATTTGATGGGGCGTTAATATTTTAACCGCAGCACCTACATGTCCTTGAATAATCTTTTCTTCTTTTTTGCTTTTTTCCAGTACAATGCTCGATGAAGCATGCAACAAACGAATATCAAGGTTTGGATTGTCATCTTGTAAGTCGTTTTTTACCCGTTTATACATGGCATTTATTGATGCCTGAAACGGCAGGGTGTAGAATATGCGACCTTTGCAACGCCTGAAAAGATAGTCGGTTTTGCCAGCTCCCGTACATGCAACAACCATAGTATGTTGCTTTTTTGATTGACTGTTTTTAAGTGAAAGCGGGTAAAGTTCATGCTGCCGATTAAAGAATTGTAGGTTGGGGATTGAAAATGTGCGATTCAGGAAGGTTTCCGTTTTGTCCGACAAGGCAGAGGCAAAATGATCGGCCGCCATTAGCAAACCTCGCCATGGAGAATAGCCACGTTCCCTAACTATTTTTTCACAATATTCCACAACATTGTAAAAATTGCATTCTGCTTCTTCTTTACCAATGTCTCTGGTTTTAATCCCAAACGATTGAAGCAGGTTTAAAGCATCATCTTTCCATATATCCCAATCTTTAATGTGCAGTTTAAAAGTGTCTCCTCTGGTATTCTCAAGGTCTAAAATCCCTTTGTCCCTTAAATCGTGTAAAACAGATTTATGATGGGCAATAATCATTTCAATTAAAGGTGGGTGTAGTTCTTCTTCAACGAGAGAAAGAAAAAAGCATGATGCTATTTCGTGTCGGAAAGGGGTAGATGGTATTTTCGATTCATTTAACCTCTTTTGAAATACAGTACTTGCTTTGCCAATATCGTGAAGTATGGCGCCTAAGCGTGCAGTTTCTCTATCCATATTTGAATAGGTTGCGATTTTTTCAGCAGCTTTACTGACCAAAAGCAAGTGTTCA
Organism: Prolixibacteraceae bacterium; assembly: GCA_035271585.1. GTDB lineage: Bacteria > Bacteroidota > Bacteroidia > Bacteroidales > Prolixibacteraceae > Roseimarinus. The sequence goes on along the minus strand of DATERL010000184.1, from coordinate 26,247 downwards.
TATAGTGTTGTTTCTTCAGGCAAGCCTTTGGCTTTAATATGTGAACAAATGTTTTTCATTTCATTTTGATTTACATTTTATCTGGGCTTTCAGCCCGCATATTAATTTATTGTTTTTGTATCCCAAGGCGTTGCCTTGGGCTGAATTAGTATTGCCTTTTAGGCAAAATTTTATTAATTCAGTTTAATCGAATTATGTTTTGCAACTCCAACAGGCTGACTTCTTTTTTTGTAGCTCAATGTGTTGCCTTGGGCTGAATTAGTTTTGCCTTTTAGTCAATATCTTTTAATGTATTGGCAATCATTTTTTATTTATTTACGGGCTGAAAGCCCAATTTAATTCAGCCCAGGGCGTAACCCTGGGTTTGAAGCAACGCCTCAAAACGGCGCCCTGCAAGGGCAACTCAATCATTCCACACATATCGCTCATCGTATTCAATTCCGTATTCTTTTAAAAACATTAAATATTCTTCGTTGAATGTCATTTTATTATGATGTTCTTCCTGATTCTCGATGTATCTTTTGGTCTTGTCATGAACCGATGGACTAACCGAAAAACCCCCATAGCCACCTTGCCATGCAAATGTTTTATATTGGTTATCAATATCTTTTATCCATCTACTACTTTGGCGTTTTATTTCTTCTACCAATTTTGCTAATGCAATATTTTTCGACATTATGCACAAAATGTGTATGTGATCATTGGTTCCATTAATGATAATTGGAATTGACTCATTTGATTTTATAACCGAACCGATATACGCATATAATCTCTGTTTGTCTTTCTTATGAATCTTAGCCGAATTACTTTTTATGTGATATATTATATGAATATATAGTTTAGATAATGATTGTGCCATAATTTTTGGTGTTAATAATTACTTTTCACAGGGTTTCCCAGCACTTTTAAATGACCGTACATGGGTTCATTCTTTTTAAATCGATTATAACCCACTAAAAATGATTGTTCATTTTGTTCAAAAATCAATTCAAATCCTGAGAACAATTCTTCATTCGAATCAAATTCATCTTTTGAAATCTCAATTACTGTCTCGTCGGGATACAGTATGTCTTCGTTTCGTGCAAGGCAGATGTGTTGTCTTGCAGCAAGACTTGCCTCTTCTTTATTGCCAAATGCAAGCATCAAAACGGGTTCAATTAAAACACCCCGAACTAAAATGGCATAGGGGCGTTCGTATGTTCGGTTGTTTGTGGTACCTTTTTCGTTCCAACCTCTGGGTTGAATTTGTTCTTGTTGTTGTGATATTTGTTTATAACTCAATCGGTGGCCAACAATCTTTTTTATCTCCCCATTATCATCTTTTAGTAATTCAGGAAAAAGCTTACGTTCAATACCTGATACAATCGAAGGTGTAAGGAATTGTTGGCTGTAGGTTTCGCTGTCTCTTACTGCTGTCCAGGGTTTTATAAAACCAAATGGGCCTGAATATTTTACGATGTATATCTTGTCCATAATTTTTTTATTTAATTGCTCCAAAACCAATTCCGGTAGAATTTCCCAAGCCTACATTCCATGCAAACTGTTTCGTTTCGGATTTGCCTTCAATAATTACTGGACACCAATTGGCGCGGTTCTTTACCCCATTGTAGGTAATCAGTTTTGTACTTGCTTTGGGGTATGTTGTTTCAAAATGGATCGTAAACGATTCGTCCATAATTCCAGCTTGCTCCATCTTCGTTCGAAGTGTTTCTTTTAAATACGCATTTGCACGAGGGTCATCAAATTTGATGTGATCTACTTTTTCACCATTTCTTCTTTTAATGAAAATAGGACTGGCAACAAAGAACAGTTCACGATCTGACAGATCAGGATCCTCCTGAATGATGATTTCTGAAACAATCAGACCATGAAACATAGAGGGATCAGATTGAATTCCTGTAATCAGTTTTTTAATTAATCCGAGAATATTCGAGCTAATAAAGAACGATGTGTCTTGTTCAAATCGCAATCCTTCCTTTGTTGCTTTACCTCCCGCCAATTGAGAAAAAGAGTAAAGTGATATTTTTCCATGTTCATCATTCTTACCTAACCATTTGTGGATTGTTCCAGTTAATAATGGTTGGTGATCAAAAGGAATGATCTTATTTGTTGTTTGAATTTTTAAATGTATTCGCATATATTGTTCAGTTTTTTGTTGTTTTTTATCTTTTTTTCAGACACAGACAAGGGGTAGTATTCCGTTATTCGTGTGTCTTTGGCTTTCGACCGCAATATAATTCGATTGCGTTGGCAGTTCTGAGGTGTTAAGTTACAACATAATTTATTGTTTTGTGCGTTTTTTTAAATTGTTGTTGTTTTTTGGTTTTTTTAAACCCGACAGGGGTCGATAGACCTGTCGGCGTTAAAAAAATAATTTAGTTGTAATTATATAATGCCGAAAGGTCTATCTGTGCTGCCAGATTAACTTAGGTTTAACCACTCTTCAATTTTTTCAATTTCAACTTTATTATTGTGCATGTTTTTAAAATTAGCTTCACTGTCGAACCACGCAACAACTGCTTCGCGGTGCAATTTTGTTGTTTTTGTTGAAATGCATGTGAGGTAACTGCTCCAAGGGTATTCCATTGGATGTTCGCAAAAACCATGATGAACAGGATTGTTATGGATATATAGAATGAGTTGTTTTAAATATTCATCGTTGTTAATTAATTTGCGTTTAAAGGGACGTTCGAATAAGGCACCTCGGGTATCGAATCGTTTGTTGATGTATTTGCTGTATGCGTTAAATAGATGCGAAAAATGTTTTGATGTATTTGGTCGTTTTAATCTATCAACATCGACTCTTTCAGGTTCTCCGAACTCTGAAAGGTCGGTTGTTGTTTGAAACTTGGCAGATTCGTTAGAACTGTTAACGTTGAAATTTTTATAAAAACCAATTTCATCTTCTCCTTTTATTTTAATTAACAAATGGAAATGATTTGGCATTAGTACCCAAGCGTACGTTTCTGCCACTGTTGAAATGTATTTGTTGTAAGGCTTTAAAAAATGTTCGTAATTATCGGTTATCTGAAACATGTTACGACCGCCAACAGCATGGTTATAGATATGGTAATACTTATCGTAGTCTAATGGTTCAAATGTTTGCATTGTTTTAGTTTTTGTTTCATAAAGGGTTGAGGTGTTCAATTGGGTTAAATCTTAGATAATTCGTTCCACTTCGCACCAGCCAAAACCGGTCGAGTTTTTTTCTCCTAATCCTGTTGAGAGGATAAACTGGTGTATTTCGGGTGAGGCCGTTAATGTAAATGGGTATTTATAGCCCCTCACTTTGCTTTGTTGCGGCGTACCGGGTTTTATGGTGATTAGTTTCGACTTGGCTTGTCCTGTTAATTGCCAGTCAAACTGAAAATCGGTTAAAGGAAGTTGGGTGTTCGGTAAGGTGTTTATTTTTTGATTGAGGTTGTTTTTTAATAAAAGCGCATAGTCATTGTAATCGGGCGATAAGTAAGTGGCATATTTGTCATCGCTATTTAAACTCACCACAACTGGCGAAAAGGCTTTGTAATGAACGGTTTCATTAAGTAATGGTTCTGGCATTCGCTCAATTTGCGACACGGTAAAGTTTATCCCATTAAATTTATCGCCAATAAATACTTGCTGGTTGTTGAATAGCCCTACAATAAAGCGTTCGGCAGCATCGGGCAGATAAAACGATACTTGCAGACTGACATTATTAGTGGTAATTTCGAAGAGCGATTTTTCTTTCCAAAGTTTTGGTTTTCCAAAATATAATGGCGAATAATTAAAGAGCTTGAAATGCTTATTTCCGTTTCCATAGCCTTGTTGATGTAGAAAAGTAGCAAAATCTTCATCGGCTTGTTGTAGTACTTTGTAAATCCAAGCACTAATATAATACTGGTAATCGAAAGACAACATTCGCTGATTGCTTGGTCGGTGTAGGTTAATTTTAAAACGCATAGCTTTTTATAAAAGGTTTTATGTTTCTTTATTCACTATAAAAATAAATTTTTTATGTTAGGATAAAAAAGTGTTCTTCAACAGGTATCATTTCTATTGTTGCGCAAAAAGCTAAAAACTCTTCTTTTGAGTTTGCTGTTGTGCTTTATTATGATTTCTAAATATTGTAATTTGATGTTTTCGAGAGTGTTGTTGTAAATATTTTCAAAGCCCATCGGTGTAATTTATTAATGGATTAATACTTTTATAATTATTTGAAATCATTATGAAAGTTACTACACCTTTTATATGAAAATAAAAAAGAGAAGAAACTTTCGTTTACTTCTCTTTTTTTTGTGGTGCCACCTGGAATTGAACCAGGGACACACGGATTTTCAGTCCGTTGCTCTACCAACTGAGCTATGGCACCATCACCATTTTTTGATGCCGCAAAATTAACTCAATTTTTCGAAAAGGCAAACAATGGAATTTATTTTATTCAAAATTGAAGGAATAAAATTGAGAATTAGCATTTTATCAATCATACTCTTGTTTTGCTGAAATATTTTTGCGCTTTTTTTAACTTTCTTTGGTGGAGATATGAAAATTTTATTAGTTTTGCACCCGTCTTAAAGACAGCACAACAATTGTCCCATGGTGTAATTGGCAACACGTCTGATTTTGGTTCAGAAGAGTCTAAGTTCGAGCCTTAGTGGGACAACAAAAAAACCTGCATTTTTTGCAGGTTTTTTTGTTTATACTCCCGCTTCAATTATCTAGTGTTAATATATAGTTCGAATATCGCACAAATATTTTTTACTGCTTCAAAATAATATATTTTTGCACCTCCTAAAATAACGAGAATGAGTTTTAAGAGTGAAATTGAACGTCGTAGGACATTTGCCATTGTAAGCCATCCCGATGCCGGGAAAACAACATTAACCGAAAAGCTTTTGTTGTTTGGTGGTGCAATTCACGTTGCTGGTGCAGTGAAAAGTAATAAAATTAAAAAAACGGCAACTTCCGACTTTATGGAAATTGAACGCCAGCGTGGTATTTCTGTTGCTACCTCGGTAATGGGCTTCGAATACAACGGTTATAAAGTGAATATTTTGGATACTCCCGGTCACCAGGACTTTCAGGAAGATACTTTCAGAACCCTTACGGCTGTTGATAGTGTTATTATTGTTATTGATGCTGCCAAAGGGGTAGAGCCCCAAACCGAAAAGCTCATGAACGTTTGCCGCATGCGTAAAACGCCAGTCATCATTTTTATAAATAAAATGGACCGTCCTGCCGACGATACCTTCTTTTTACTCGAAAATATTGAAAAACAATTGCAAATTACCACACGCCCATTGAGTTGGCCAATTAGTAGTGGCCCTGATTTTAAAGGGGTGTACAATATTCATAACTCCAGCTTGCAAATATTTAATCCCAACATTCAGGAAATTGATCAAGGCATTAAAATCAATGATTTAAATACCCCCGAACTCGAAAAACAAATTGGGAAAAAAAATGCCGAGACATTACGTGAAGATATTGAGCTGATTGAAGGAGTATATCCCGAGTTTGATGTGAACGAATACCTTGCAGGCAACCTTGCTCCCGTATTTTTTGGTAGTGCACTCTATAATTTTGGAGTACAGGAATTACTCGACTCGTTTGTTAAAATTGCTCCTTCGCCACGCCCAAGAGCATCGCAGGAACGTGACGTTTCGCCTTATGAAGAAAAATTATCGGGTTTCGTATTTAAAATTCATGCCAATATCGATCCTAACCATCGAAGCCGCATTGCATTCCTCAAAATATGCTCGGGTACTTTTGAACGCAATAAAGTATATAAACATACCCGTTTAAATAAAACTTTTCGAATTTCGGCGCCAACAGCTTTCATGGCTTCAAAACGCGAAATTATCGACGATGCTTATCCTGGAGATATTATTGGGATACCCGACAGTGGAAACTTTATTATTGGTGACACACTTACCGAGGGCGAAGACATACACTACAAAGGAATGCCCAGTTTTTCGCCCGAAATGTTCCGTTATATAGAAAATGCCGATCCGATGAAATTTAAACAATTGGAAAAAGGTGTCGATCAGTTAATGGACGAAGGTGTAGCACAGCTTTTTACCAGTCAGTTGAATAATCGGAAAATTATTGGCTGTGTAGGGCAGCTTCAATTCGAGGTGATTCAATACCGGCTCGAACACGAGTACAATGCCAAATGCCGTTTTGAACCCATTCAAATGTACAAGGCCTGTTGGATAGAGGCCGACGACCCGAAGCTGATTCAGGAGTTCAGAACCCGCAAATATCAGCGAATGGCAAAGGATAAACAAGGTCGCGATGTGTTCATGGCCGATTCTTCTTTTATTTTGCAAATGGCGCAACAAGATTTTAAGGATATCAGGTTCCATTTCACCTCAGAATTCTAAGTTAAATGTTATACAATACATTTTATTAGCAATTGTTATTTAAACAATTGAATAATTATCTTTTTTTCTATATTTGTAATGTGTAAATAATACACATTAAATGAAAAAGAATGTCTCGAATTATTTCTAATATCTCGGTTGATTGCGTAATTTTTGGTTTTGACTTTAACCAATTGAATGTGTTGTTGGTTGAACGTAAGCTGATCGACGAAAAAACAAATAAAGTACTAATCGACGATTGGACACTTACCGGATATCATATTTTTGAAGACGAAGATTTCGATACTGCCGCTGCGCGTATCTTAAAGAAAATGTCGGGGCTCGATAATATTTATCTCGAACAGTTTTATTCCTTTGGTGGGGTGAAAAGGGTAAACTCATCTAAAGATTTATTGTGGCTCAAAAGTCAAAGCGAAAAATTTAGCGACCGCATTGTTACTGTTGGGTATTTTTCTTTAATCGATAACACAACAGTTACCTTATCGTTAAAAGAACGCAATGTAAAGTGGTTTCCAATTAACGACTTGCCTATTATGGGCTTCGACCACAATGAGATATTTGATAAAGCACTTGAAAAACTTAGGGCTAAATTGCGCTCCGAGCCTATTGGTTTTGAGCTGCTTCCCGAAAAATTTACCGTATCGCAACTCCAACGATTATATGAAGAGATATTGGGTACTACTTTCGACCGTCGTAATTTTAGAAAAAAAGTTTTGCAAATGAAATATGTTATTCCCCTCGATGAAAAACAAAAAGGCGTTAAGCACAAACCTGCTCAGTTGTTTATTTTTAGCCGTGATGTTTATGAAAAAACAAAAACTGAACGTTTCGATTTCTCAATATAATTCAAAATAAATAATTAACAGTCAACAACTAAATTGATAAAATGAATCTGGTTAATCAAAAACTGAAAATAACTGAGAAAATTGGTTATGCTTTGGGCGACGGTGCTGCTAATATTGCTTGGCGCGGGGTGTCAACCTTCCTGTTTATTTTTTATACCGATGTGTTTGGAATAAATCCAGCTGCGGTGGGCTTGCTGATGTTGATTGCCCGTTTTAGCGATGGGATCAGTGACGTGTTGATGGGTATTGTTGGTGATCGTACCCAATCGAAATACGGAAAGTTTAGACCCTGGATTTTATGGACAGCCATACCGTTGGGGGTTATCCTTTCGCTTTTATTCACTGGTCCAAATCTAAGCCCAGTCGGAAAATTAATATACGCTTACACAACTTATATCATATTCACCTTGATTTATACGGCCAATAATATACCGTATGGTGCTTTAATGGCGGTTATGACCGGCGACGATAAAGAGCGAACCACTTTGGGCTCGTACCGTATGGTGGGCGCATTTACCGGTGGTATGTTGGTACAAGGCGCTTTATTGTTCTTAGTGGCTCATTTTGGTAACATCAATCCTGAAATTAACATAAACCAACTCGATAATTCAAAATACGAAATAACAGTATCAACATCACAAGATGTTGAAAATGTGAATATTAAAACCGATAACGGAATTGCAACTTTTGTTTGGGCCGATGCTTTTATCAACGATAGTTTGAATTTGCCTACTCAAGGAAAAAGCTTCTCGATGGCGGCCAATCAAGATTATTCGTTTATTGTTGAGGGCGAAGAAAACCTCACTACAAAAGACATAACCATTATTGACCAAAGAAGGGGGTACAGCAATGCAATTTATATCCTTTCAATTGTTTTGTCACTTTGCTTAATCGTTACTTTCTTAACAACCCGAGAGCGCGTAAAACCGCTCAAATCGCAGGAAAGCAATCTTTTGAAAGATTTAAAAGACTTGCTATCCAATAAACCATGGATAATTTTATTGTTTATTGGTTTACTGTTTCAGGTGTATAACTCTATTAAACAGGGAATTGTGGTGATTTATTTCACCCATTACCTGCACGATCAGCTTTTAGCAGCTTCCTATATGGTTGCGCTTATGGTTGCATCAATTGGAGGTGCAATGATTACTGCTCCACTTGGTAAGCGTTGGGGCAAGCGCAATTTATTCATTTTTGCCCTCATTTTTTCGGGCGCAGTAAATGCTTTGTTAATATTTTGTGGACCTAACGATACCGCTGGAATTTTCACCATTGGTATTATTTCCGAATTTGCAGCAGCCATTTTCCCAACGCTCTTTTTTGCCATGCTGGGCGATGCTGCCGATTATTCAGAATACGTGAACGGACGCAGGGCCACTGGCTTGATTTATTCGGCTGGATCGTTCTCAACCAAATTTGGTGGCGGGGTAGCAGGAGCTATAATTGGTCTGGTGCTGGCTGCATTTCATTACAATGGCCAAGATGCAGTTGCCATACAAGGAGCTGTGCCGGGGATTATTATGCTCATGAGCTGGATTCCGGCTATTATTGCTTTCCTTGGTGCTATTTTAATGTATTTCTATCCATTAACTCAAAATAAAATGGATGAAATAACCATAGAACTCAATAAGCGAAGAATGAGTGAGATTGCTTAATAAAATCAAAAAAAATATTGTAATAAAAAATATAATTATGAAGTTTGGACATTTTGACGACAAAAACCGAGAGTACGTAATTACGAATCCTCAAACTCCTTATCCGTGGATCAACTATCTTGGGAACGAAGACTTCTTTTCGTTGATATCTAATACCGCAGGGGGATATTCTTTTTATAAAGATGCTAAGTTTCGTCGCTTAACCCGTTATCGTTACAATAACGTACCTACCGATGCCGGTGGTCGCTATTTTTATATCAAAGACGGTGATACGGTGTGGTCGCCCGGCTGGAAACCCATGAAAACTCCGCTCGATAAATACGAATGCCGTCATGGTATGAATTATACCAGTATTGAAGGAGTGAAAAACGGCGTTTCCGCTAAAGTTCTTTTCTTTGTGCCGCTAAAAACTTGGGCCGAAGTTCAAAAGTTAACCCTTACCAACAATAGCAAGGAAGTTAAAAAACTCAAGCTTTTTTCGTTTGTTGAATGGGCGCTTTGGAATGCTGCTTCCGATATGGAAAATTTTCAGCGTAATTTTTCAACAGGTGAAGTCGAAATCGAAGATTCGGTAATTTATCACAAAACCGAGTACAAAGAACGTCGCGACCATTACGCCTATTATTCGGTAAACACACCAATTCAAGGATATGATACCGACCGTGAAAGCTTTTTTGGTTTGTACAATGGTTTTCACGAACCACAAACCGTTTTAGCTGGACAGCCCAATATGACCGAGGCACATGGCTGGTCGCCTGTTGCTTCGCATTATATCGAAGTTGAATTACAACCCGGTGAATCGAAGGATTTTGTTTTCGTATTGGGTTATGTCGAAAATGCGGAAGATGAAAAATGGGAATCGAAGAACATCATCAATAAAACAAAAGCCAAAGCCACCATTGCAAAATTCAACACCGTTGAAAAAGTAGATGCTGCATTGGCCGAATTACGTACCTATTGGGATAACTTACTGAGCATTTATTCGGTTAAAACTGGCGAAGAAAAACTCGATCGCATGGTTAATATATGGAACCAGTACCAATGTATGATTACCTTTAACTTCTCGCGCTCAGCATCGTATTTCGAAAGTGGTATTGGCCGTGGAATGGGTTTCCGCGATTCAAATCAAGATCTTATCGGCTTTGTACATCAAATTCCCGAACGTGCACGCGAACGCATCATCGATATTGCTTCGACCCAATTTCCCGACGGCGGTTGTTATCACCAATACCAACCATTGACTAAACGCGGGAATAACGATATTGGCGGTGGTTTTAACGATGACCCATTGTGGTTAATTCTTGGAACAATTAGCTATATCAAGGAAACCGGCGATTTTGGCATTCTTGACGAAATGGTGCCCTTTGATAACGACATGAGCATAGCCCGTTCGCTTTTCGACCACCTTAGCGTGTCGTTCGACCATGTGGTTAACAACCTTGGCCCTCATGGATTACCATTGATTGGTCGGGCCGATTGGAATGACTGTCTTAACCTGAATTGCTTCTCGAATGATCCCAACGAAAGCTTCCAAACTACCGAAAATAAATCTGAAGGCACAAAAGCCGAATCGTTGATGATCGCCGGTCTATTTGTGGTTTACGGAAATGATTATGTGGAGCTTTGTAAAGAATTGGGTAAAACCGACGAAGCTGCTCGTGCACAAAAACATGTCGATCAAATGGTTGATGCCGTGAAAAAACATGGTTGGGATGGCGAATGGTTCTTGCGCGCCTATGATTACTATGGTAATAAAATAGGAAGCAACGAAAACGAAGAAGGTAAAATATTTATCGAATCGAACGGATGGTGCGCCATGGCCGGAATTGGTAAAGAAGAAGGAATGGTCGAAAAAGCACTCGACTCGGTAAAAGAACGCCTTGATTGCGAACATGGAATTGTGCTTAATAATCCTCCGTTTACCAAATACTACATCGAGTATGGCGAAATTTCGAGCTATCCGCAGGGATATAAGGAAAACGCCGGTATTTTCTGCCACAATAACCCTTGGATTATTATTGGCGAAACTTTAATTGGACGTGGAGACCAGGCTTGGGAATATTTCCGCAAAATTTGTCCTTCGTACCTCGAGGATATTAGCGAATTGCACCGTACCGAGCCTTATGTTTATGCACAAATGATTGCAGGAAAAGATGCTTTTAAACCGGGCGAAGCCAAAAACTCGTGGCTAACCGGTACTGCTTCATGGAATTTTTACACCATTAGCCAATATATACTGGGTATTCAACCTCAATACGATGGTTTGAAAATTGAACCTTGTATTCCAAAGGAGTGGGATGGTTTTGAAGTAACTCGTAAGTTCCGTAATGCAACTTATAATATTAAGGTGGAGAATCCTAAACATGTTAATACTGGTATCGAACAGGTGATGGTTGATGGGCAGGTTCAAAAAAGTAACGTGTTGCCAATTTTTAACGATGGAAAAAATCACGAGATAAAAATTATTTTGGGATAATAAGTTAGTTATCACAGCGTAAAAGTCCGAAAGTTTTTCTTTCGGACTTTTTTTATTCATAAATTTTTATTTTCAAATTTTAAAGTCATAATTTGCAGTTGGTACTTATTTAGTTTTAATTTTAAAACAAAATATTGGTCATGGATAATTTCGATTGGTTTAATTATATGTTGTTGCCATTTTTAATATTCATTGCAAGAATTTGTGATGTAACCATAGGCACCATTCGAATTGTAATGGTTTCGAAAGGAAAGAAAATTGTGGCGCCTTTATTGGGGTTTGTTGAGGTTTTCATTTGGATTGTAGCCATTAGTGAAATTATGCAGAACCTCGATAATTGGATGAACATATTTGCTTATGCCGCCGGTTTTGCAACTGGAAACTATATTGGCTTGTTGATTGAAGAAAAAATGGCAATGGGCGTTGTTCGTCTTCAGGTAATTACCGCTAAAAAAGCCGACGAACTCATCGTTAAACTTACATTGGCAGGCTACGGCATTACACACCACGAAGCCACCGGAGCCACTGGAAAAGTAAGCATTTTATACAGTATTGTTAACCGAGCCGATTTGCCAAAAGTGGTGAAAGTTGTACGGGAATCGAACCCAAAGGCGTTTTATTCAATTGAAGATGTGCGTTTTGTGAATAAAAAGGTGGAGTCGATTTATGCCGTTAAGCGAAAACGTTTCCGAAAAGTAAAATAGTTTATGCTCGTTTATTTTGTTTACGATACGACATAATTAGCAACACTATAAAATAAAGGGCACCTATTCCAATAAAAATACTGCCCAGTTTTTCAACTATGTTCGATGCAGCGTGTATCATCCCAAAGCCCATAAATAAAAATAAAAAAGCGATAATCGATAGTATCCGTTTCATATATAAGTAGTTGTTATATTTTTTTTGTTGAATCAAATGAAAGCTAGGGTTTAAACGATTAGCGTTTACCCTCAATAATAAATAACTTTTTATGCTTTTAAATAGAAATGGTTTTACTTCATTGTTAAAGTATTGGCAAAAATAAAATCTTTCCTTTCGTATTCCTTCATTTTTAATAAATTTGTGCAACTTCGTTATAAAGTAAAAAAATCAAAATTGTTTAAAAATAAATTGAATATGAGAAAAAAAGTTGTTGCTGGTAACTGGAAATGTAATACCAACCTGCAAGAGGGAATCGAACTGGCTAAAGCAGTTAACAGTATTGTAGCCGAAAAAGGCGCTGCCAATGTAGTTGTTGTTTTAGGAGTTCCGTTTACTCATTTAACTAAAGTTGTTGAGTCGGTTAATACCGCTCGCATTGGAGTTGCTGCGCAAAACTGTGCTGCTGAGCCAAAAGGTGCTTTTACTGGCGAGGTTTCGGCTGCTATGGTAAAATCAACTGGTGCCGAATACGTGATTTTAGGTCACAGCGAACGTCGCGAGTATTATGGCGAAACCAGCGAGACATTGAACAAAAAAGTGGCTTTGGCCATCGAAAATGGTTTAACTCCCATTTATTGCTGTGGCGAAGCGCTTGAAATTCGTAATTCAGGAAAGCAAAACGATTATGTAATTAATCAGCTGAAAGAAACTGTTTTCAAATTATCGGCCACCGATTTCAGCAAAATTATTGTTGCTTACGAACCCATTTGGGCTATTGGAACTGGTGTAACTGCTACAACCGAGCAAGCTCAGGAAATGCACAAAGCTTTACGCGAGGCTATTGCAGCTCAATTTGGACAGGAAGTTGCCAACAATACTTCAATCTTATATGGTGGTAGCTGTAATGCTAAAAACGCCAACGAATTGTTTGCCAACCCCGATGTTGATGGTGGTTTGATAGGCGGTGCTTCATTAAAAGCCGAAGATTTTATTCAAATCATTAATGCTTACTAGATTTTTAGTAAATTGCATGTGAAATAAAAATAAGTTAAATCCTTTATCTCACCTTACCAAAAGCTGTTCATTTATTTGAGCAGCTTTTGTTTTTTATAGATGCAGGGTTTTAGCTTTTATGGCTTCGTCCATGAAAAGAGAAGCCATGGTGTCGAAGTTATCAGCATTTTCGGTTGTGAAATAGGTTGTTTGACCATTTTTTGAACAATGTTCTTCAATCTCGGGATGCCGTAACAGGTAATTATTCAACTTTTTGGCAACAATGGGACCTTGTTCAAGTACTTTGATATTATTGGGTAAAAATTGTTTTATCGATTCGATTAGGAGCGGGTAGTGGGTACAACCTAAAATAATGGTGTCGATTAAGGGATTTTTCAAAAGCAAATTATCGATGTTTTTTTTGATGAAAAAGTTGGCTCCAGGAGTACCTATCTCGTTGTTCTCCACTATAGGAACCCACATGGGGCAAGCTTCCTGGCTTACGTTTAAGTTGCCATTGTGGAGTTTTTCGAGTTCCAATACATATGACATTGATGAGACGGTTCCACGTGTTCCTAGCACCCCAATTTGTTTGTTGTTTGTGTAGTTGACTACTTCTTCGGCACTGGGTCTGATAACGCCTAAAACACGCTTGTTTGGTGCCATAAGTGGTATGTCGGTTTGTTGAATGGTGCGCAATGCTTTGGCCGATGCGGTGTTGCAGGCTAAAATAACCAAATGGCAACCCATGTCGAAAAGCCTTTTTACTGCCTGTAGGGTGAACTCGTAAACAACATCGAACGAGCGGGTTCCATAAGGTGTACGGGCATTGTCGCCCAAATAGAAATAATCGTATTGGGGTAATTCTTTTTTGATTTCTTTCAAAATGGTAAGTCCGCCATATCCTGAATCAAAAATGCCTATGGGATGGGTATCGGTCACGGTGTTTTTAGTTTAATAATGTTTACGAATATAAAAAGAGTCGCCCGTATTTACAAGCGACTCTCACACATTATATTTTTTGTTCAAATTATTCGATTCCCATTTTTTTCTTTACCAAAGGAAGAACATCGATACTTTGAGCTGATTGGTATAGTACCACGCGCGAACTAACGTCGAAAACATAAATAAGCCCATTTTCTTTGGCGACATCGGAAATTGTTTTGTCGGCTTTTGTGAAAATAGGAGCCATTAGTTCTTGTTGTTTTTGTTGCAACTGTTGATCGGCTTGTGAACGGAATGTTTCAATACGTTGCTGTTTCATTTGAATATCTTCTTCTTTAGCCTGACGTACTAAACTCGACATTGAGTCGCGTTTTTCAGTATAAGTGGTGAACATGGTTTGCAATTCTTCTTGCATGGTAACTAACATCTCTTCAAGTTCACTGGCTTCTTTTTCTAAAGTAGCTAAAGCAGCTGTCCTTTCAGGCATTACCTGCACAAGTTGTTGCATATCAATGTGTCCAAACTTTAAGCTTTGAGCATTCACCATTGATGTCATCCCAGCCATCAAGAGCATTAAAATAATTGTTACTTTTTTCATTTTATTGATTTTTTAAAATATTTCAGTTTTCAGTGCAGCTGCTTGCTGCTTCGCAAATATATAAATTAAGTTGAATTAACTATTGCTTGTATCCCATCTTTTGAAGTACTTGATCGCTTAAATTGTATTTAGGATCGGTGTAAAGCATGGTTACTCCGCCTGCCATATCAAAAATTACGGCATAGTTCCCATCGGAAGCAATTTCTTTAACTGTGTTGTAGATATCGTCCTGAATGGGTTTTACCAATCCCTGGCGTTTTTGAAAAACGTCACCTTCGCGTCCAAAGTATTTTTGTTGAAGGTTACGAAACTCTTTTTCTTTCGATACAATTACATCTTCGCGTTTGCGTTTCATATCGTCCGAAAGCAATACAGACTCAGCCCTGAAATTGGTATACATTTTTTCGAGTTCATTTTGTACCGTTTCGAGTTCTTTTTGGTATTGTGTTGAAAGCAGGTTTAGTTGCTCTTGTGCTGCTTGGTATGCCGGTATGTTTTCCAAAATATATTCGGTATCAACAAAGGCATATTTTTGGGCATAGCTTGCAATTGTAAACATTGCTATGGCCGTTAGAGTTATTAATATCCGTTTCATATTCATTTATTTTTTAGTTACTTTTTTGTGTTTTTACAACTACTATACCAAGTTTTTAAAATTGTTGTCCAATAACAAAGTGAAACTGGCTTTTTGCTGCCGACGATTGGCCATTGTTGGGCATGTCGAAACCATATCCCCAGTCGATCCCAAGTAGGCCGAACATGGGTAACCAAAACCTCACGCCAACACCGGCCGAACGTTTCAGATCGAAGATATTGAATTTTTCGAAATCGTACCAACTGTTACCTGCTTCGAGAAAACCAAGGGCATAAATCTGAGCCGATTCGGATAAGGTAATTGGGTAACGCATTTCGATGGTTGCTTTTGTATATATGTTGGCGGAGTTCCCCCCGTCTCTTCCTCTTGAAGTGATACTACCGTTTTGGTATCCACGCAAAGCAATATTGTCGGAACCGTACATATCGTAACCCGACATGCCGTCACCTCCCATTTTAAATCCTTCGAGGGGCGATTTGCGGTCTTCGTTATAAAATCCCAATAAACCAAATTCATATTTGGTATGCAGCACAAGTTTGTCTGCTTTATCAAGTGTTGCAAACCATTTGGCATTGAATAACCATTTGTGGTATTCAAGAAAATTGTAACGCTCGCGGTCTTTCATATTTTTATCGCCATAGTTTTTACCGTTTATGAGCGAATAGGGGGGAGTTAACTCAACCGATAGGCTGAATGACGAACCATGGCGCGAATACAAGGGGTTGTCGACAGAGTTACGGCTGAATGATGTTTTAATGCTAAAATCGTTGATGTCGCCATTTTGAAGGAAGTAATAAAGCCAATTGCTAAGGTTGTAATGTTGTAATGATAATTCGTGGTAAATGGTAAAATAGTCGTCGGGCCACTCTAAACGGTATCCATAACCGAGCGATGCTCCATAAGTAATTTGCCACGCGGTTACATTGGCCTTGGTATAGTCGTAACTGCCTTGGTTCTGTCCATAGTTCTGGCCATAATTTTGAGATGAGTATCCATAGTTATAAGGTGAATAGCCGGAATTTCCATAATACTGGTATTTGGCATCGCTTTGGGTCAGCTTCGAGTAATAAACTGAGAACGATAAGTTGTTCGGTTTTTTACCACCAAACCAAGGTTCCATAAAGGTGAAACTGTATTGTTGATAGTATTTTCCGTTGGTTTGTGCCCTAATACTAAGGGTTTGCCCATCGCCCGAGGGAAGTGGTTTCCATGCCTCTTTATTCAGTATGTTTTGTGCCGAAAAGTTGGTGAATTTAAGGCCAACTGAGCCTACAAACATACCCATTCCCCAGCCACCCGATAGTTCAATTTGGTCGTTGGCACGTTCAATTAATGAGTATTTAATATCAACGGTACCGTTTTCCTGGTTTGGAATGGGATCAATACCAATACGTTCCTGGTCAAAGTGACCTAACTGAGCCAACTGCCTATATGAACGCATGAGCTTGGTTTTGCTGAATAAATCTCCGGGTATGGTGTAAAGTTCACGCCGGGCTACATTATCGTGTGTTTTTGTATTTCCTTCAATAATAATACGGTCGATGGTTGCTTGTTTTCCCTCGAATATTCTCATTTCGAGATCGATGGAGTCACTTTCGATATTGACTTCAATTGGGTTAAGGTTGAAAAACAGGTAGCCATGGTCGAGGTAAAGGTTGCTTACTGCATCGTTGTCGGATGAAACTCGTTTGTCGAGTTGCTTTTGATTGTAGATGTCTCCTTTTTTGATGCCCAAAAAGGTATTGAGTTGTTCCGACGGATACACCGTATTTCCTACCCATTTGATGTCCCTGAAATAATATTTGTCACCCTCTTCAATCCATATTTCAATTTTAATCTCGTTTGAACCTTCAATTTTAGATATGCTATCATTCACAATAATGGCATCGCGATATCCCAGTTCGTTGTATTTATCAATCATTTTAACCTTATCTTCCTTATAAAGGTTTTCTTGGAATTTTTTAGGTCTGAAAAAGTTTCGCCATTGTTTGTCGTTGGTTTTTTTCATGGCCCGGTTAAGCTTATAATCGGGAACTTGCTCTGCGCCGTGGAAAACGATTTCTTTTACCCTAACTTTTTCCTTTTTATTTACATAAATGTTGAGGGCGATTGAGTTTTCGTGCTCGGGGTCGTCGCGCTGAACAATGTTAACTTCGGTATCGAGGAATCCTTTTTCCTTGAATATTCCAGTAATAATGCGTTCGGCATTCACCAGCTGCGCATCAACAACCTGGCTGCCTTCCAGTAGTAGTACTTTTTCTTTGATATCTTCGAGTTCCGATTTTTTTACACCATGATATTCGACTTTGGTAAGTCGGGGGCGTTCGCGCAAGAAAATTTCTAAAAATATTTTATCGTCGATAACCTTAGAGGCGTTGATTTTAACGTCGGAGAATAAACCTTGTTTCCAGAATTTTTTGATTACATCGGTAATTTTATCGCCAGGAACAATAATTTCGTCACCAACCTCAATGCCCGCGTATTGTTTTAACATGTCTTTATCGAGGTATTTAATTCCCACGATATCAATTCCTCCAACGGTGTAGCTTTTGGGGCTTGAATAGTAAATTGAAAAATTGGTGCTGTCGGGTATTTGTGACCAAACATTAAAAATGATAAACAACAAAATTGTTGTTACATAAAATTTTTTTGTCATTACTTCAAATTAGGTTTTTCTATTTGTTCGCTGGTCATTCCATAACGCCTTTCCCTTTGTTGATATTTACAGATCGCATCGTAAAAATCCTCTTCTGTAAAATCGGGCCACAATTTTGGTGTGAAAAATAATTCGGCATAAGCTAATTGCCATAATAAAAAATTGCTAAGCCTTGATTCACCACTGGTCCTAATCATCAATTCTGGATCTGGAATTTTTGCGGTGGCAAGATAGCTATCAAAGAGTTCTCGTGAAATATCTTCGGGGTTAATTTTTCCTTTTTTAACATCGTAAGCGATCGTTTTAACAGCATTTATGATTTCCCAGTGGGAGCTGTAACTTAAAGCTATCAAAACAGTCATTCCGGTGTTGGCCGAAAGTTTCTTTTCCATATTATCGACCTCTTTCCTCACGTTTCTTGGAAGACTTTGGCGGTCGCCAATAATTTTTAGTTGAATGTTGTTTTGGTTGAGCTCATCGGCTTCCGATTTTACTACATTGACCAACAAGGCCATTAAGGCATCAACTTCCAGCTTTGGGCGGTTCCAGTTTTCAGTCGAGAAAGCGTAAAGGGTAAGGTATTCAATACCAATTCGAGCAGCAGCCCTAATCGAAGTCCTTACTGCTTCAACGCCTTGTTCGTGACCAAATATTCGATGGTTGCCACGTTGTTTAGCCCAACGTCCATTGCCATCCATGATAATTGCCACGTGGCGGGGTATTTTTTCAATATTTATGTTGTCAATACAGCTCATTAATCGTATAAACTATTATAGGCAGGGCATGGTTTTTTACCCCAGTAAAATTTATAGGTCAAAGTTAATCCAAAATAATTAACCCAGTCGTTATTGTGAAAAATATCGTTTGATTCAATGATATTGTAAGGGTTGTTTAGATTATCGAGTTCGTCGTTCATTAGTTTGTGCATTGAATATTCAGCACCAATTCCAAGTGTTTTGGTTAGTGCATATTTTACGCCCAGACCAATTGGTATATTTCCGGTTATTACAGATGCTCCGTTTGTGCCTTGATAAAATGATAGGCCAAAACCGGTAAATACGTATGGGCTGAATTTCATTTGTTTAACGCCTAAAATGAAATCGAGGTAGTTCACCTCAATAATTGAACTGATATCGAAAACTGTTTTTTTGAATTTTAGCTTGTTATCCTTATTGTTAAGATAACCGGTAGCGCCAACGTTGCCATACATAGCATTTATTCTTAGGGCAATGCGGGAGTTGAAATTGTGCCGATAAAAAATACCCAAAGCTGGGTTTATCGATTGAAAAAGCTTTGTATGCGAATAATCGGAAATAGGAATAGTACCAGCACCCAACAGGCCAATATCGGCTGTTTGTTGTTGAGCCGCTACATTTAGCAATGTTGTTAGTCCAATTATAAAAAATATCAATCTCTTAAAGGGCATCATCAATTATGGTTTACCTACATTAAAACAAAAAACCGGATAACTTTTAACATTTAGAGTTGATTACCGGATTAGCCCAAATATCGCTTTTTTTAAAGTGCTACAAAAATAAAATAATTATTGTAATTACCTGATGGGCTAATTAGATTAACTAATAGCGAGAGCTAAAATTGTATAAAACCCTGAAATTAATTGCGGTTATCGATTCCCCACATCAGTTTGTTGCGCAAGGTTGAATAAAAGCTTTGTCCTTTAAGTTTTACAATTGGTAATCTGAAAGGGGCTTTTTTGATTTTAATTCGTGCCGAAAAGTCGAGTGATGTTGAACGGTGGTCAAACGAGACCATAAATTGTTGACCTCGTCCGTTTATTCGTAGTTCAATCAGGGCGTCGTCGGGAACCACTATTGGTCGTACAGTAAGGTTATGGGGAGCAATAGGGGTGATTACCAAACCATCGAGGTCGGGCATGATAATTGGTCCTCCAACACTTAACGAATAAGCAGTTGAGCCGGTTGGTGTTCCTATAATTAAGCCGTCGGCCCAATAATTAGCCAAAAATTCATCATTAATATATGTTTCAATCTGAATCATTGACGAATTGTCGAGTTTGTGAACGGCTATTTCATTTAATGCATAATTAACTTCGTTAAAAACATTTTCGGGTTCTATAATTTGCAATAGCGTACGCTCTTCAATATCATATTCGTGATTAACGATTTGCAATAGTGCTTGTTCGAGACTTTCGTCCGATATGTCGGCCAAAAACCCTAGTCGTCCACAATTGATTCCTGCTATGGGGATATTACCAGACAAAGCAAAAGGTACCGAGCTAAGAAAGGTCCCATCGCCACCAATAGATAAAATTAAATCGACCGGTTTATCGGCTTCAAAATGATTGATAAAGCAAGAATAGGCTGAAAGATCAAAGTCGAATTCCGATTCGAGAAGCAGACTTACTTGCTTCGATATAATTAGATCGATGTTGTGTGTTTTGAAAAAGCAGAATAGACGATCGAAGATACTGATATAATTTTCTTTGACATCGTTGCCGTATATTGCAATTCTCATTTTGGTTTAAAATTAAATATTGAGGTATTTCATAAACAATTCGTATCGATCGGAGTACATGTCGTGAAGTAACGAGTCGTCCATGTAAACTGCTTTTATGTTGTAATTATAGCGCACGAATGTTTGAATAACCGACGATATATCGGTAACGTTAACTTTGAGCGAAACGTTCATTTCTCTCGAATCTTCAGGGTTTTGAGTGTATAAACTCAATATTTTTACATCGTTCGATTCTATTATTTGTGAAATTTGTGAAAGCGAATAGTCAATAGGGCTTACTTCGAGAACTATAATTGCCCCAGATTCTTTGGTCATAAACAGATTGGCAATTATTGGAGCCAAATTGTTCATCGAAATTACACCGCAAAAATCGTTGTTCATTTCGAGAACAGGGATGAGCGACAATTTGAGTTCCAATATTTTTTGTGTCACCTCGTAAATGTGTTGGTTAACGTAAACCGAAGGGGTAGGGAGGCTTGTTAGGTTTTCATGTAATTGGCACATTTCCAGTTCCAAATCATAGATGTCTTTATCCGAAATTAATCCCATGTATTGATTGTCCTGAATCAAAGGGAGATGCGATACACGGCAGTTTTCCATGATATTAAGCGCTTTGTGTCCAAAGTCGGAACACGTTAAGGCAGGTATTGATGTTGATATGAGTTCACGTGCAATCAATATTCTAATTTTAAGTTGTAACTTGCAGCCCCAAAATTATCAAAAAATGACAAGACTTAGCGTAAATATAAATAAAATTGCAACTCTTAGGAATGCCCGTGGTGGAAATGTTCCAAATGTTGTAGAATCGGCAATCAAATGTCAGCAATTCGGTGCACAAGGTATTACGGTACATCCGCGCCCCGATGAGCGGCATATCAGGTATAACGATGTGTACGAATTAAAATCGGTGGTAACAACCGAATTCAATATCGAAGGTTATCCCAACCAGTCGTTCATCGATTTGGTGTGCGAAGTGCGACCTGATCAGGTAACCCTGGTTCCCGATCCGCCCGAAGCAATTACTTCAAATGCAGGATGGGATACCGTTGCTAATCAAGGTTTTTTGACCGATGTAATCCGTCATTTTCAGGAACACGGTATTAGGGTTTCGATTTTTACCGGAACTTTATTGGAACATATTGAAGGGGCCGCCCGTTGCAATACCAATAGGATAGAGCTTTATACTGAGCCTTATGCAGATATGTATACAGTTTCGCCTGGTAATGCTGTTGAACCTTTTGTGCAAGCCGCTTTAAGGGCTAAAGAACTCGGTCTTGGCGTTAATGCCGGTCACGATCTGAACCTCGATAATCTGTATTATCTGAGTTCTAAAATCCCATTTATTGATGAAGTGTCTATTGGCCATGCACTTATAGCCGACGCTTTGTACTTGGGACTCGAAAATACAATTACAAAATATTTGAACTGTTTGAAAGTAAAATAGTGCAATAAAATTATTGTAGAAATGGGTTTATTTTACAGAGAAACAGGAATGGGCAAGCCCTTTGTAATTTTACATGGCTTATATGGCTCTTCGGATAATTGGCAGCCCATTGCCAAACTATTGTCTGAACAATACCGGGTAATTACTGTCGACTTGCGGAACCACGGTGCTTCACCTCATTTTAACACTAATCGATACAGCGATATGGTCATCGATTTGGCTTGGCTGTTTCACGAGTTGGAAATCGAAAAAGCGCACCTTCTGGGTCACAGTATGGGTGGCAAGGTGGCAATTGCTTTTGCGGCCGATTACCCCGAAAAGATAAGTTCTTTAATGGTGGCCGATATTGCGCCTAAAAATTACCTCAAAACACCGGCCTCGGCAATACAGTATGAGTTTCACAAGCGGATACTCGAAACCTTGAGCCAGCTCGATTTAAAAATATTTCATTCGCGAAAAGAAGTTGAAAAGGTGCTTGAACCTTCAATACCCGAAATGATGGCTCGTCGGTTTATTTTGAAAAACCTACACCGAGTACACAATAATTTTGAATGGAAAATTAATGTGCCGGTACTTAAAAAAGAGCTTGACCATATACTGAGTGGTGTCGATGTGGATGATTATTCAGATCGGATTCCAATTGACCAGTATCCTGTTTTATTTATCAAGGGTGAGCTTTCTGGTTATATTCAACCTGATGATGAGCTAAATATAAAAAAAATGTACCCTGAATTTAAAATTGAAACAATAAATAATACGACCCACTTACTACATGCCGAAAGGCCAAAAGAGTTCACCGAAATTGTATTTCGTTTTACAAAATACTTTTCGTGATAATATTTATCAAATTTATTCAGTAAAGTGAGTAGTTTGATGCAAAAAAATTTATTTTTGTGGGCAATTGAAAAATTTAATACGAAATGGTAAAGAATAAAAAATCAAAACAAGGAGATGGCCTTAAAGATGTAGAACAGGCTTTAACAAAAACTGAACAATTTCTTGAGAATAATCTCAATGTAGTGATTTATACTATTGCTGCATTGGTGGTGATTGTTTTAGGTGTAATTGGGTTCCAACGGTTTTACATTGGCCCTCGAAATGCTGATGCACAAGAACAAATGTATGTCGCACAGAATTATTTTAGTGTCGATTCGTTCCAACTTGCAATAAACGGCGATGGTGTTTCACTGGGGTTCTTAGATATTATCGACAGCTATAGTTCTACAAAAGCAGGCAAGTTGGCTCGGTATTATACCGGAGTTTCCTACCTCCATTTGGGCGAATACGATTTGGCACTCGATTATTTGAAGAAGTTTAAAACCGACGATATTTTATTGGCTCCCCTTACTCAATCGGCCATTGGCGACGCTTATGCTGAGTTGGGTAATTATTCGAAAGCTATTGCTGCTTATAAAAATGGATTGGCCAATAACGAAAACGATTTTACAACGCCTACTATTTTAACAAAATTAGCTTTGGCTTACGAAGCAAACGGCGATAAACAAAAAGCACTTGATTCTTATTTGAAAGTAAAACAAGACTTTCCAAACAATAGCGATGCTTTAAATGTTGAAAAAAACATTGCTCGCTTAAAGCAGTAAATCAATCAATTATAATATATTAAACGGGCGGCAATTTATTTATGCTTGCCCGTTTTTTTTTAAAAAATAATTTTCAGAAATTAAAAAGAAAATGGCAACACGAAATTTATCGGAATACAACTTTGATACCGTCCCATCGGCCAAAGAAATGAAGTTTGGAATTGTTGTATCGGAATGGAACTATAAAATTACGGGTGCATTAGCACAAGGGGCTTACGATACTTTAGTAAAACATGGAGCTCTTGATGAAAATATTATTGTAAAACATGTTCCTGGTAGTTTTGAACTTACCTTGGGTGGACAGTTGTTGGCCGAGCATGCTAATGTTGATGCCATTATTCTTTTAGGATGTGTAATACAGGGCGAAACCCCTCATTTCGATTTTATTTGCCAGGGCGTGACCCAGGGCGCAACTCAATTGAACATGACCTACAACATGCCCGTTATTTTTGGCGTTTTAACCACCAATAACGAACAACAAGCTCTCGACAGGGCTGGTGGTAAGTTGGGCAATAAAGGCGACGAGGCAGCGGTTACTGCTATTAAAATGATTGAATTACAACAGAACCTCGAAGTAGGTAAATAAAAAATAAAAACTGCCAGTAAGAAATTTCTTGCCGGCAGTTTTATCATTAACCAAAAACTAACTTTAAAAGAAAGTAGGATTAAGTCCCTACAACAACTACTTCAACTTTATTTTTAAATATTTACTGTACAATTATTTTTCGGTAATACGTTTTTTGCTTTTCACTAAACTGAAGAATGTACATACCCTTTGCTACGTTTAATTCTATAACCAATCTATCATCATTAAATCTGTTACCATATTGATTGATGATTTTTCCACTGGTGTCGAACATTGTAATCTCTGTAATTGAACTTGCGCCTTCAATATTGATAATGTTATCGCTTACAGGGTTAGGATACACTGTAAATTGGTTGTTCTGTTCGAATATCCCGTTCTCGATGCTATCTTTTTCGAGTTCTGTGTTTTCAATATAATCGCGTAACCAAGTCATGGCCGGGCGTTCACTGCCATCGGCTTTAATCAGGTAAGCATCTTTTTGCCATGTTCCGGAACGATAACCCCATAGGGTAATGCCATGTACTGCTTTGTGTTCCCAGAAAATTGGGATAATCCTTTTGTATTCTTTCAATTGCTCTTGGTCGTTGGCAAAGTTTATATCCAACTCGGTAGCGAATAAGGGCAATTCAAGCTTGGCCAAATCGTCTAAACTTTGTTTTAACCTCGACGAGTTCGCATTATTGTTGAAAGCGTGGGTTTGCATTCCTACGCCATCGATAAGGTTTTCTTTTTTAAGAATATTTATGATTTTTGAATAGGCTTTAACTTGATTTGGATCGTTAACAATGCCGTAATCATTAATCATTAGTAGTGAATTGGGGAAATACTCGCGGGCCAACCTGAACGATTCAACAATCCAATCCCAGCCTGTTGTCCCATTACCTCCCAGTGCTTCAATGTAATTGCCTTTGCCATCACCGCGTGGAGCAGCATGGAGTGGTTCGTTAACTACTTCAATTAGGTCAATATCGGGATAGCGTTTCGAAACTGCATCGTACCACTCTAAAATTTCTTCGTATTGTTCTTCAGGCGAAAGTTTTTCGATCCATTCTGGCTGTTGGCTTCCCCAAATCATGGTATGCATTTTAAAGAGCATGCCGTTATTCTTGGCCAAATTATAGGCGGCATCGAGATCATTCCAATTCATGACATCTCTGGTGCGTTCAACGCTGCCCCATTTTCCACCATTTTCGGATGTTATTTGGTTGAAATATTTGCTGAAGTCACGGCTTTGCGCGCCGCTGTGGCAACTACCCAAAAATTTCCATTTGCCATGGGCAATGGGATGAGTAGTCTCTGGTTCGTTAGTGTCTGGATCGTTGCCAGATGTGCCTTTTGAGATTTTTGATACGGTGTATTCCTGATCGCTTAACCCAAATGCAAATTTATCAAATTGAAGTCCATCCTCGCGGGCACCAATAAGAATGGTTTGCTTGAGTTCTCCCTCGGGAACAGTAAAAGAAACGGGAGTCATTTGTTTGTCACATTTCGAAATGTTAATCCATTTCCAAACTTCTGTTTGGGCAATACCGTCGGTACCGGTAACTACATCATCGGTATCGGTAAATCCAATATTGTGAATGTTGTTGATGATAATCCAGTTGCTTGCATCGCTCGCATCTTTTGCTCCAAAACTGCTTCCGTAAAAAAAACTATCGTCGTTTGCACCGCCAGCGCCAACCCTAAGCCTAACATATAAATCGTATTGCCCTGCTGCCGAAAATTCAATATTGTAAGAAACAATCCTGTTTTCGTTTTCGGGTGATGATTGGGCACCATCGGTCTGACAAGCAATATAAGTTACTTCACCCTCAGTTTTTGTGATAAAATCGCTGCCCATTTTTCCTGCTTCTGCTTCGAACAGTATGACTTCGTTTTGGGCATTTGCCAAAAAACTCATTAATAGAACCGCAGTCAATAAAAATAATTTGTAAATGTTTTTCATCATAAAATCTAAATTAAGAAATCAGGTTAATAAGTATGAGTTGTAAAGTAATGATAAAAATTAAAGTTTGAGGGGTGAAAATTCACTGAAAATGGTATTTCAAAATTGAACAGCGACAAAAAATTGAGTTTGATGGCACTAATTGGTGTTCGAATTGATTTAAATATTTAATTTATGGATTATAATTAATAA
>DATERL010000183.1:0-34762 GCA_035271585.1 Prolixibacteraceae bacterium | reverse complement strand
TATAAATGTGCATTTAGATTTCATTGTAATTCGTTTTTTACTATAATTATTAACTGTCTAATTATTTATTATCAGTAGCATCAAAATTTAATGCTTGCATCATCATTTCTTTTAAGGCATTAAAAATGCTAATATTTCATAGTTGCCTTTTGCTCTATTTCTTTTGTCGACTCATAAGGAAGAAGGGTAAAACTATACTTAAACCCTTCTTTACTTGGTCGAATTAAATAGGGCTCATGTGGCCAAGCACCCCAGCTATCATCACCACTCACACCAATCATACGATAATCGATATGCAGTTCAACCAAACTTTTTGATTTGATGTCGTTGTGATGTTGAAGGTTTTTGTTTTTATCATCACCTGCGTCAAAATCTTCAACGGGATTGTTTAACACATTGAATTCGATAAGCGAATCGGCAACGACCAACAATCCACTACCATTTTCATTTGACAAGGCCAACCAACGCACATCGGTACGGTGTCCATTTTCTTGTGGACGAATGTATGGAACGTATTGCTCAGCAACAGTTGATTTGTAATGATTCACGAAAGTTGACGAGTTACGATCCGAGTAATTTTCCCACGGTCCTCGGCCAAAATATTCCAGTTGAGTATATTCAACTGGCATTTGCATTTTCATGCCAATACGTGGTATCACTTTGGTTTTATCATCGGCATTTATCAACTCATTGTCTATTTTAACTGCGCCATTGCCCATAACGGTATACCGTGTTTTCCAAGTTGAATTTAACGAGTCGAGCTGATAAAAAACATCGACCTGCACAGCACTACCAACTTGCTTTGCTTCAACACTTAAAGCATTTGGAAAGTTAGCGGAAACTTGTTTCCAAAGTCGGGCTACATTTTGCATTCTCCAACCATAATCGTTATCGGTAGGGGCACGCCAAAATGTTGGACGAGGTCCAAATCCATTCAAAAGCAATTCTTTTCCATTAGATTTATAAGAGGAAATAATACCCGTTTTTGAATCAATTGTTACGGAGAAGTCGTTTCCATTGATGGCAATTGAAGCTCCTTTTTTAAAGTCAACTTTTCCAGCTTTTGCAAAATCAAAAGGTTTCTTTTCAGCTTCTACAGAAAGTTTAAATTGGTCAGATGCAATTTCCCATCCGGCAGGAAGAAGGTCATCAGCGATTTTAGTTTTTGCCAAAATGGTGATAAAATACTCAACACCGGGCTTTGCTTTCAACTTACTAATATCAATAGAAAGCTGTTTTGATGCTTCTGGCATTACGTTCTGTGTTGGCAGTTTTCCACCTTGTACCAACTTACCATTGGCTTCAATTTTATATGAAAAATCGAATTGATTTAAATTGATAAAGCGGTATTTATTCAAGATAGTAAATACCCCAGATGAAATATTCTCGGCTTTAAAACCAATGTTTTGATAAACATGCTTTACCTCAAGACTATGCGGTTTAACGCTTCTATCAGGAAAAACAACCCCGTTGATATTAAAATTGCCGTCGGATGGTGTTCCTGGGGGACCATAATCGCCACCAAAAGCCCAAAATTTACCGTTTTCATTTTCATCGGCAAGTCCTTGGTCAACCCAATCCCAAATAAAACCTCCTTGGAGATTGGGGTAGCGTTCAATAATCTCCCAGTAATCTTTAATATTACCAACACTATTGCCCATGGCGTGTTCATATTCGCACAGGATTAGCGGACGGTCTGTATATGTTTTTGCATAATGCTCAATATGATGAGGCTTGGCATACATTGGACAAACAATGTCGGTGTTCCATTCGTGCCCAGCTTGTTCGTATTGAATAGGACGCATTTTGTCGCGGCTACGAATGAAGAGATAGGTTTGGTAGAAATTGTATCCATTCCCAGCTTCATTACCTAAAGACCAAATTACAACCGACGGATGATTTTTGTCACGCTCAAACATATTCCGTGTACGGAATAAATGTGCTTCGGTCCAATCAAGGTTATTGCCTAAGCTTTTGCCTTTGGCGCGGTCGTAACCCATTCCATGCGATTCTATGTTGGCTTCGTCCACCACATAAAATCCATATTTATCAGCCAAATCGTAAAAAAGATCGGGCTGAGGATAATGACTTAAACGAATGGCATTTACATTCAATTCTTTCATTCTTTGTAAATCGAGCATTATAGTAGCCTCATCAACCACCTGCCCTGTACTCTGGTTAAACTCATGAAGGTTAACACCTTTCAACAAAACACGTTTCCCATTTACAAGGAATAAACCATTTTTAATTTCACTTGTGCGAAAACCAATTTTTATGGATGTAACTTCAGAAGTGTTTCCTGAAGCATCCTTTAAGGTCAAGACTAAACTATAAAGGTTTGGCGTTTCGGCGGACCACGCTTTTACATTCGGAATGGTTTTATTGAAGGTTAAAAATCCAACTGAGTCGGCAATTTCAATCGGTTTTGATTCAGCTGCAATGCGCTTACCATCAGCATCAAGAATTTCATAACTCAATGAAGATTTTGCGTTTCTGAATGTATGGTTTTTCAATTCAACATCGAGATTAAACTCACCATTGGTATAACTTTCGTCGAGCAATGCTTGGGCAAAGAAATCACGCACACGAACCTTGGGTTGGGCATACATAAAAACTTCGCGCGGAATACCACTTAAACGCCAAAAATCTTGACATTCGAGATAAGCCGCATCGCTCCAACGAAATACTTCAACAGCTATGGAGTTTTTACCCGGTTTAACGTAGTTGGTAATATCAAATTCTTGAGGCGTTTTACTGTCCTTACTCATTCCTACTTTTTGTCCATTCACCCAGATAAAACCAACCGATTTAATGGATCCAAAATGGATAAATACTTGCTGACCATTCCATGATTCTGGAACATCTACATCGCGACGATAATAACCAATGTTGTTATTTTCTAGATCGTTAACATAAGGAGGGTTGAAATTCCAGTGTGGATAAAACTCATAGCTTACATTCGTGTAAATTGGAATCCCATAACCTTGAATTTCCATATTCGATGGAACCTCAATATCTTTCCATTTGGAAAGGTCGAGCGAGGGTTCTGCAAATCCTTCGATACGATTTGATACACCAGTTACAAAATTGAATTTCCAAGTGCCATTCAAAAGGATAACACGAGATGATTTCGTTTTATCATCAGAAATGGCTGTTGTTTTATCACCGTAACTGATAAACGTTGCATGTGGAGATTCTTTATTTATCCCCTGAATTGCTGGGTTCTCTAACTCCAGATGCGGTTTTCGATCCTGTGCACCTAGTGAAAAAGTAACCATCATACCAATTAAAATAGTCGCTAAAATTTTCATTCTATTATTATTTAATTATTCTATTATTTTAAGTGTATCCAACACAGCTTATCCTCTTCGCCTCAACAAACTGACTGTTGACTCTGTACAGGCCAGTTGCTCATGCCTCAATTGATTATTTCTCTTTAGCAAATCCGACTGTGTATGTTTTTATGACACCATTATAATCACATTTAACAAGAGCTGTACCTGAAATCGATTCTGCTTGTTTAACAGTTATTTTCACAGCTTCATTATCCGCAGAAGCTGATACTTCTGGAATATTGCTTGTATTAGATGGAAGCACAACAGCTATTTCATATTGATCATATCCAACAATGCCGTTTTCGTTTGTTGAGCGAATTGGAGTTTTGGGAACTTCAATGGCTTTGCCATCAACTGTAATAATTACGGTTGGCGATACTGGACGTTCAATTTTCTTTTTCTTAGAACTAAAACCAAGCCCAGCTAACTCGAAAAGGTTGCTCTGATCAGTACTTTCTGCCACCAAGAAAATCGCGTGCTTCTTATCCAATTGGTCAACAAACTTTGAAACATCTATCGTGAATTTTGTTATTTCCTGTACCGCATTTGCAGGAACAATTATTTCACCTATCTTTTTACCGTTCCAAGTAGAATTATCCCATGGTCCGTCTAACCACACATTTACAGTGAAAGCTGTTTTGGTTTTTGGTGTGAGAAATAAATTAAAAGCTGTTTTATTACCTTTTTTAGTTCCCTCAAAGGCTTTCAACCCAATTTTATCCTCGTTAAGCCCACCGAAACCAAAATACTTATATCCTATTATATTGCCATTTTTCACAGGGCTAATGGGCATATTATTGTCCCAAATATCCCAAGAATCTTGCTGGATTCCAACATCAGAAAGGTAACAAGCATATCCTGCAGAATAATATTGATAGGGATCGATGCCATATAAATGGAAGCCTTCCGAGGTTACTTCAGCTCCCTTGTATTCATTTCCCTCACTATCCTTTACCACCCAAATATTATCATTTGCATAAGGGTCATACGCTCTAATATGAACACTTCCCCCTTCGGCTACCGGCTTTTCATCCCAATTGATGGTTATGGGTGCAACCATTGCCTGGCGTGCATAACCAAATCCTCTTGGAGGCCTGTGGTAAAAAACAAACCATTGACCATTAACCTGTTCTATACTACCATGCGTATTATGCCCGGCATAAGTCGTTTGTATTTTTGATCCATCACGATTCAAAACCGGTGCCCTTGAATCGACCAAAACACCTCCGCTTTTCCATGGTCCCAAAGGAGAATCACCAACAGCATAACGCAAGGTGGAATTGGAACTGCCTACGCCGTAATCAGGTCCCGAGTATCCACTAAATACCGATATGTATTTATTGCCAACCTTACGAATTGAAGAAGCTTCAAAGAAGTTAAAATTACCGATGTTTTCACCCTCATAAATATTTGGATATTCTGTGCCTTCAGGATCTTTAATCACACCGAATCGATGACTGGCAGGCAATAAATAATCGATTATTTTAGTGCCAGGGCGTAAGGAATACATAGTATTCTGATCGAGTTGTGCTGCCATTGAGCGCTGAAATCCCCAAAAACCGTATGCTCTGAATCCTATTTCAAAATCGGGATCGTTCGGATCTGTGACGTATTCAACATAAACTGCTGGATCGAATCCAAGAATACTTCCAGGAAGTGTACGATTACCATCTTCGGTTAAGTTGATTGGAGTAAACGGACCATCAGGACGAGTTCCTTTGGCTACCATTGCTTCCCTGTTCCGTCCACGGCTGTGTGGATAAAGGTAATATTCTTTTGTGCCGTCTTTTCTTTTAACTTCAACAAGATCAGGAGCATACATTACATCCCATTGATTGTTTACAGTGTAAGTAAAAATTGCTCCTTCGTCGCGCCAACTAGACAAGTCTTCTACCGGTGCTGACCACATTCTGATGTCGGGGCCACAATAACTTTTAAACCTTACATCATGCGATCCGATAATATAAGCCCGGTATTTCCCAGGGTTGTCAGGATCTTCAAAAACACGCGGTTCTCCATCAGGCAAATGCTCCCACAACGGAAGATATGGATTAGCCCCTACATTATGGACATACTTATTCGATGACTTTACACCATCAAGTTGATTACTTTCTCCTCTGGCATTTGTTACAAACAACAGGCTTGCAAATACCATGATCAATAAAAGCATATACTTTTCACCAAACTTGCACACAACTTTTTTCATCTCTTTTTAATTTTTTGAGTGTTTAACTATCTTAAAAACATTCTTTATTTTCTTATTTCCTTAATTTCCACCAATCAAAATCGAACAAATCTTTTTCTCCTTTGAAAACAAAATACAAATCATGTACGCCGCTAACGCTTTTTACAGGAGCGGTAAATGTTTTCCAAATACCAGCCTCGCGTGAAGTATTAACATGAACTGTGGCAATAAGCGGCCCGTCTATTTTATCTGTACGGATCTCAATTTGACCACCATAAATAGAAGAAACGCTTACCTCAACCGTTTTTGCACCAGACTCAAAATCGACACCTTGCACCATGATGTAATCTCCATGATTAATAGAAGTTACAAACAAACGGTCAGCAATCTTTTTTCCTCTCGCCCAATCGAAATCTCCTTCCCACTCGGTTTCAAATTTGGTTTTGACTCCTTCACTCCAAGCCATGGTTTCAGCCTCAACACGTTTGAAAGGATTAAGTGTCCCCACTTGTGCAGGTCCGTTATCCGACCAATAATGACGATTTTGGATGGTGCCATCAGGATTATAAATCATTTCGTCCATATCAACCGAGCGGCGTTCATAAAATTTTGGCGTAATGTTTTTGAGCAAGTCGTAGCTGTGCCCAAAACAATACGATTTTCCTTTAAATTCGATGATTCCCGGGTGATTTCCACGGGTCTTCTCCGAGGCATCGATAATCATGCCTTTATATTCCCAAGCCCCCGTGGGCCAAGTACTCATGGCATAGCCAATTCCTTCGGGGCAACAAGTTGAAGCATAAGCCAAATAATAATATCCTTTGCGTTTCCAAACCCATGGGCCTTCCTGATAATTTTTCGGAGTTGTTTGATCTTGAGTAATCTCTCCCGAATATGAAATCATATCCTCGTTCAACTTAACGTAATGCAATTTGGGATTTCCCCAGTACATGTATGCCTGCCCGTCATCGTCAATTAATATGGTAGGGTCAATGTCGAGATTGCTGTTTTTAATCAATGGTTTTCCAATAGGATCGACGAAAGGACCATAGGGCGAATCGGCAACTAAAACGCCTATCCCAACACCACCTGGCATTGGACAGTATAGATAAAATTTCCCATTGCGCTCAATACATTGCACTGCCCAAGCTCCATTGGTATAAGGAACCCATTCAAAGTCCTCTAATGAAGCCACAATGCCGTGCTCAGTCCAATTCACCATATCGGTTGATGAGTAAAGCAACCAATTGTTCATTTGAAAGCCCATGGCATCGTCTTCATCATGACTGGTGTAAAGAAATACCGTGTCGTTGTATACCATTGGCGCCGGATCGGCAGTGTATTTTGTTTGAATTATTGGTTTTTGGGCAAGACATACGCTCCCAATAAAAAAAACACTCAGTATACTTAGTAATTTCATCATCATTTTTATTTAATTGGTGTTAAACGATATAAACCTGCGCCATGCAGTGGTAATTCCCTACTAAAACTTCCTTTAAAAATTCCAAGGTCTTTATTATTCCACAAATCGCGTATTTTAGCTTTTCCTTTTATACCAATAGCCTCAAAATCAACTTCTACATCAGCTGTTTCAGGAAAATCAATTGCAGCCTTATCAACTAAAACGCCAAAAACAACCGAGCCGGTTTCTTGCGTAACAACTCCAGTTGCAGTAAATGAGTCGTATCCTTCTGGTAGTTGATAAACAATGGTTGATTCGGCATGAGTGCCAATGCCCTCAACTGTTTTGCCATTTACCATAAGTGACCTACCATCGCAAGCTTTGTTCACATTAACGTCACCCCAACCGGCAGTAGCGCTGAGCCATTTCAATTCGGTCAATTTTAAATCGCCTTTAGGTCCATGAAGTACAGGGTCAACCCAGGCCACGTGATCCCAATCGGAGCCATTGCCTCCATCTTTTATAAACAGAACAAGTCTTTTTCCGTCCTTAATCGAAACGTCTATTTTTTGCGAACTACCATTGCCTGCAATTATAGGGCTTGAATAGTTGGCATCGTTAAAGTCAATATTGTCGCCTTTGCTTTGCGCATTGAAAAGTGCCACGTACTTATCCTTGCTGTTGGGTACATCAGCTGTCCATACAACCAGGTTTTTATCGCGCGACACCTGACGGTTGTTTGTGCTTTGCTGATTCACTTTTAACATTTCGGGCTTGGTGAGCATCTCTATGGTAAAGTCGTCGAGTTTTGTCATATCGCCACCAAAAATAAGCGGAGAACGGCCAATAGCCCACAAACTCATGAGCGTATGTTGTTCATTTTTAGTAAAATTGGTTGGCCTGTCAAAATCAATAATACCGATAGGAAGCATATCTGCATCGGGGAAGTGGCCAGGCCCACGGAAAGGAGTCCAAATATCCAATCGTTCAAACATGGCGTGCAGCAATCCCCATCTGTCCCAAAAATCGTCGGTGATGCGCCAAAGATTCGCATGGTTCATCACATGTTCGCC
This sequence comes from Prolixibacteraceae bacterium, assembly GCA_035271585.1. Lineage (GTDB taxonomy): Bacteria > Bacteroidota > Bacteroidia > Bacteroidales > Prolixibacteraceae > Roseimarinus. The sequence goes on along the minus strand of DATERL010000183.1, from coordinate 26,767 downwards.
AGCAACAATTGGTGTTGCGCCAGGCGACAAACTTAAAAGAATGGGGCGACCAGTTTTATCAATGGCATTACGTAAAGCTTCAATCTCAGCTTTTTGGACCTTATCGTATGGGCGCGAAATGTCATCGCACTTTATATAATCAACACCCCAATCGGCATACATCTGCACTATAGAATTGTAATAAGCTTGACCTTCGGGTTTTGTGGCATCAATACCATACATATCAGGATTCCATGAGCAGCGTGAATTGGTTAATGCAATATCCTGAGCATTAACATTCGTACCAAGTACAGGCGTGTTTTTTTCTACCGCTTGACGAGGAATTCCTCTCATAATATGGATTCCAAATTTTAATCCTTTCGAATGCACATAATCGGCAAGCGGCTTGAAGCCTTTACCATCGGCTGCCGAGGGGAACTTTTTTAGCCCAGGGGTAAGTCGGCCATATTCATCCATGGTAAGAACGGCTTTGGGGTCGTAGTCATGCCTTTTTGATTCAGGTTCGTACCACTGAATATCCACTGTAAGATAGTTATATCCACTTGGCAGAAGATGCTTTGCCATGGCATCGGCCTGTTCCTTTATTTGCTGCTCGGTTACGGTGGTTCCAAAGCAATCCCAGCTATTCCAACCTAAGGGCGGAGTGGTTGCCCATGTATGATAGTTTTTATTTTTTTGCGCAAGAACAATGGAAGTACACAGTACTGTGCACATAACCAATAACAAAAGTTGCTTTTTAAATTTCATATTTATGATTTTAATTACTACTGACTAAGCTTCCAATAATCGAAATTGAACAAATATTTTTTCCCTTAATATCATCATCGTTGTGTATTTCCTTTATAAATAGCCTGACGGAACACGTCTATACATACATAATATTATTTTAAAGTTATATCTATTGCTCCAGCTTCCAGCCCATTGGCTGTGGCCTTAAGTGTGATCGTTCCAGCTTTTTTGTTTTTCAATGGACGAAGTATCGCAAGAGCCTGACCATGATACGTTTTACAAATGGGACTATTAAAACTTTCCATGTCGGTTGGGCAGGCATTTCCTGAACCTGCGATTTCGCCAACTCCTAAAACTGAAAAAGTAACCGGAATAGCCGCATCTGGAATACTATTTCCTTGAGCATCTGTTATTTCAACCTTTACATAAGACAAATCGTTTCGGTTGGCTTTTATCGTTGAACGGTCGGCAGTTAGTTTTATTCTAGCTGGCGCACCTGTTGTTTTCAGTTCTTTAGAAGCTACTTCAATCCCATTATCCAATGCAATTGCTTTTAAAACACCAGCTTCGTAGGGAACTTTGAACGTTGCGGTAATTCCAGTTCGTGTATCTATGGCTTGTTCACCAATCACCTTTCCGTTCAATTCGAGACGTACCATGGGACTCTTTGAGAAAACCCGCACATCCATCAGTTTGCCTTCGTTTCCGGACCAATTCCAACTGGGCAATTCGTCGGGCCAGCCCCAGTAGCTAACGGTTTCTTTCATTCCTTCAGGAATGGGTGCATGAACCAACATCTCCACTTTACTGTTATTCCATACAACATCACGGTACAACAATTGCGGTTTCTTAAATCCACATAAATCAATGTCTCCAGAATATGAATTGAACCAGGGCCAGGGTTTTAAACCTACCCTCTGCACTTCTTTTAGATCATAACTTGAACTACCCAAACCGGTTTCGCCCAGATGATCCATTGCAGTCCAAACAAAATCGCCAATTACATAAGAGTTTTTTTCAACCTTTTGCCAGTAAGTATAAGATTCTGCTGCATACGATTCTGTACTCACAATTATCCTATCGGGATATTCAGCATGATCGGCTTCGAATTGTTTCTGCAGATAATTATAACCCGCCACATCCAGGTCGATAAATACAGGAGCCGCAGTTTCCCATTTCCTGCCCCAATGATCCCAAAATTCACAAACGCCTTCAGTTATAGGCCTTGATGAGTCAAGTCTGTGCGCTTCGGCTACCAGTTCTTTTCGGATAGCATACCCGAGTGAATCGGCGCGTTCATTGAGTTCATTTCCAATACTCCATAAAATAACCGAAGGATGGTTCCTATCGCGGTAAATCATCGATTTTAGATCTTTTTCCCACCATTCTTTAAAATACAAGTGGTAATCTTCTGGGTTTTTAGGCCGCTCCCACATGTCGAAAGCCTCATCAATCACCAGCACGCCATTTCGGTCGCATGCTTCGAGAAATTGCTTCGATGGTGGGTTGTGGCTGGCGCGTATGGCATTGAAACCATAAGCTTTCATAAGTTGCACGCGGCGTTCCTCCGCACGATCGATAGTAGCAGAACCCAGAAAACCATTATCATGATGCATACAGCCTCCCTTTAGCAACACTTTTTTACCATTGAGCAGAAATCCGATTTTTGCATCGAAGCTGATGGTACGGATACCAAAAGTTGTTGAAAAATTATCGGTTACTACGCCATTGGCAATAACCTGAATTTCGGCAGTGTAAAGGTTTGGTTCTTCAACCGACCATAATTTTGGTTGAGGAACTGCAATACTTTGGATAAATTCATCGCTGCCCGAGGATATTGTTTTTACCTGGGTCTCGGCTGTTTGGGATATTTTACCATCAGGTGCAACAATCTTTATCAAAAGTTTTGCAGACGTGTTTTTACCTGAATTATTTTCAATTACCGACGAAATATTTATCTCAGCATTGTTATCAGAAATACTTTCAGTAGAAATAAATATACCATTTTGCGAAATGCTTACAGCTTGTTTCTGAATGAGCCAAACGTGCCTATAAATTCCAGAACCACTGTACCAGCGAGAGTTTCGGCCTTCGTTTTTTACTTTTACAGCAACAACATTGGGCTTGCCAGCTGGGTTCAGTAAATTGGTAATATCGAAATAAAAAGCCGTGTAACCATAAGGTTGTGAGCCAACCAATTTACCATTCACCCAAACATCACAATTCATATATACACCATCGAAGTTGATGATGGTTTGAGTAAATTTCTCCTTCGGATTCAGGGTGAATGTTTTACGATACCAGGCAGTTCCGCCCACAGTATAACCCGTGGCTGTGGTTCCAATACTTTCCTTGGAAAATGGGCCTACAACTTTCCCTGGTTCTTGTCCGGGCAGATTCTCAATACTCCAATCGTGGGGTAAATCAATATCTCTCCACAATTTATCGTTAAACGAAGGTTTTTCAGCATCCTTATTTTCGCCAAGTGAAAATTTCCAGCCGCCGTCAAAGGACATTTCACGTGGACTTTGGGCAACTCCAGTTAAAACCAGACCAAACAGAAAAAGCAAAGTGAAAGTATTTCGAAAGTTCATTGATTTACGTTTAAAAGTGTTTTAAAATAAGGACATTCTTACTTATTTAACATTAAATTTCCACCAATCGAAATTGAATAAATTACCTTCGCCTCCTTTGAAAACGAAATAGATATCGTGAACACCGCTAACTTTTTTCAATTTACACGTTTGGGTTGCCCAGTTTTGCAATCCTCCCGTATTCTTTACAGCACAAGTTCCAAGCAAAGGTCCAGTTAAGTTGTCAAGATGGATTTCAATACTTCCCCCAGAAGATACCGAAGCAATATTGGCTTCAAATGATTTTGCCCCTTTGCCAAAATCAACGCTGCGAACTTTAATATAATCACCGTTATTGATATCCGTTACGTAAATACCTATTTTGAGGTCTTTTGCAGTTTCAATACCTTGTTCCCATGCAATGGTTTCAGCTTCAACTCTTTTAAAGGGGTTTAGATTTGATGCGCTTTTTGTAACGCCTTCTTTTGTAGGCTTGATTAAAGGAATTGAACCATCTTCATTAAATTCGAATTGTTCTATACAAACCGAACGTTTAAACCCACCACCACCAGGCAATGCCCCATTGTGATAAAATAAGTATGATTTTCCTTCAAACTCAATATATCCTGGATGGTTGGTAAAAGCACCCCGATCTTTTATTACGTGCATAATGGTGTCGCCATAAGTCCATGGGCCAGTAACACTTGGGCCGGTTGAATAAGCCAAATGCTCGGGGACTCCGCCGGCAGGATATAGCAAATAATACAAGCTATTTCGCTTAAAAAGCCATGGGCCTTCTTCGTAAGCAGCAGTACGATTATCTATCTTTTTTTCACGATAGCCGAAATTATCATCTCTTAACTCTTCCTTCACAATGCCATATTCCTTATCATACGAAATCATATCCTTATTCAGCTTCACGTGCCAAAGGTTTGGATTACCCCAATATAAATAGGCTTGACCATCATCGTCGATATAAACCGTTGGATCAATATAACCATAACCATCTAACAACGGTTTACCAAGTGCATCTTTAAACCCGCCTGTTGGGCTGTCTGAAACAGCAACGCCAATTGCATTACCTCCGTTTTTTTGATTAACTGGTACATAATAATAAAATTTTCCGTCGCGGTATATGCATTGGCCAGCCCATGCATCGCCACGTGACCATTCAAAATCTTTGTATGATAATACTGTTCCATGATCGGTCCAATTGACCATATCATTCGATGAATAACACTTCCAGTCATTCATTGAAAAAAAGTTTCTTACCGTTTCATCTTCGTCATGCGAAGTATACAAATATACCGTACCATCGTGTACCATTGGAGCCGGGTCGGCGGTATAATTGGTTTGCACAATAGGGTTTTGGGCATTGCTATAAGCAAAAAACAATACTGTGATAACAAATACTAAAAGATACCTTTTCATATGCACAAATATTTTACATTATTAAGTCACTTAAAAATCAGCGATTTATTGATTTATTTCATTTACAGCATTTCCAAGAAAGATAAACCATGCGCCACCATCGATAATACATTCGTTTTCACCCCAAAGGAATGGCCAATCGTCTTTATTCTCAAGATAATCGGGTTTTAGAAGGATTAAACCAGGCACAATACCTCCTGCGATTGTGGTAAAATCGGCACGATTATTTCCGTAGGCTACTTTCTTTGACTTTGTACCTACAGCATTTACAAACGATAGATTTGAATAAGGATGGCAACCAAATATATAGTTTAATCCCCTGTAGATATATTCTGTTCCGATAATTTCGGGAAAAACCTTATGAATATAGTAGTTTGTAATTGCCCAATTTATTACTTGCGAAGTACCTCCCCAGCTGCTTTTAACCAATGGTATTCCGTAAGGATTATCAACATTATATTTGTCAATTGTTTCTTTATATTTAAGCACATACTCCTTTATTTTAGCTCTATAAGCATTATCCATATGTGGCAAAGCCAACATGGCTGCATTCATATTTCTTTCGATTGAAGCATCGAGTAAAGACCATATTTTGTCTTGAAACCTTACGCTATATTTTTCATCTTTTGTAGTGATATACAATTGTAATAATGCGTCAATATCACTACCTCTGCCCCAAAGTCTCGTTGGGCTGTCATCGTTAGGTTCGATTTTGATGGCTTCGTCTGCTTCAGCTAACAAGCGCTTAGCATAAATTAAGCATTTTTCTGAAAGTTCATCATTGTATCCTTTCATTGCCCTACTTGATGCTGCTAATGCTGCTGCCGTTCTGTAATCAAGAAAAGAGCTACGATTGGTAAAAGCCCAGCGATCGTCCATAGTACCACTTGAAATCCCATCTGATTCGAAAGGTTTCAAATTTGGATTATAGAGTAAATTATCGGTTTCGGTTGAAGCATCGCCCAAATGATGGTACTGATGTAAGTTAGGAACAACAATTCCACGAATAGGATGTCCAATGTTTTCAATTTGCGCTACCAGGTTTAAGACCCCATGTTCAATTTGCTGCAGAACGTCAGGTTTTCCATCGGGACGGTGAATATCAACATAACGTGTTTTTTGGTCGACATAAGTTTGATCCCGATCAACCTCAAAGGCTTCCCACGATTCAACAAAACTAGAAACTACAGCATTATGTCTATCAGTTTGAATGTCGAAATCGCCCGCATCGAACCAACCTCCAACTGCCATTCCGGGAATGCGTTCAAATGGTTGATATTTTGTTTCGGTTGTTGGTCCCTGTTTATAACCATCGAAATGCTGATGATTTACTGGAGCCTGAAGGCAATCGTCCATAAAAGGAACTCCATGCCATGTTCGATAAGCTTCGTTCACCTCCATGTGATCCATTTGTATAGGGAAAAAAACATCGAGCGTAGGATGCCAAATTTCATCATAAACTTTAGTCCCAATAGGGAAAGTGTTTGTTAGGATATTTCCGTATTTAATGCAATAAATTCCAGGTTCTTTAACTGCTGAAAAATCGAATTTCACATAATTGTATCTCAAAAACTTGCCCCAAACAGTTAGTTTCCCTTTAAAAACCTCTTTGTATTCGCCCTGTTCAGTTACTTTAAAAAGGGAAGCAACTTTCTCGGGTTTATCTTTCATATCCAATTCAATTACGGCAATTTTCTCCTCCTGTGGCACATAGCCCACTTGTGAAAACCCCACCATTGGCTCTTTAATCCATTTATTGATGGCATTGGGTTCAACATACCATGAAAGCACTTTGCCTGTTTTTTTAACGGGGAGAACACTGCGAACAATAAACCATCCATTTTGCGCCAAGTTACGACCATCGAAAAGCATTATTTCATCGTCGGATTGAATTTTCACTCTGCGCTCAGGATCCTCAGGCGACAGGACAACTAATTTACCTGTAGCCAAAGGTAAAGGCACAATAAATTCGTTACGACCACGATTATCGAATGTTTCATGATTACCAAATTGCTGTATTTTTTTGTTTCCGTCTTCTATTCGAGTATTACCTGCCGGATAGCGAGGGAAAATTCCAGGTTGGCCATCGACCAAATAGTTTTTTTCGAGATAAGAAGATGGCAGAAACTCCAAATTAAGACCTGCCCTACCCTCTAATTCTTCAGGAACAGGTTTATCGAGAAAAACAGAAATATCAAATCCATTTCCTTTTGGTGTAACAATAAACCTTGAATCAAAATTGAATTCTTCGTAGCGAAGACTTACTTCAATTGTATTATTTGCTTTATCAACTTTTCTATCGAGCATTTTGGGTATTAAATCCCATTGCTCAGGCGTATGTTGAAGGCGTATTGCACCACCTGTGGAGGTACGCACTCCATGATGAATCAATTCAATACCGGCTGTTTTTTCGTCGAAAAACATACCATTGTATTCATTACTAAAAACAAAAACGTTCAATCCCTGTGTTTCAAAATAACCAAGATCGTTTAATTGAAGTTTTTGAGCTGTTGAATTGTTTGAAAAAAATAACACACAAATAAACAAGCAAAAAGACAATGCAAAATTAAATTGGGTTCTTAAAGGTTCAGTATAAGATAATTGAATTCTAAAATATTTATTCATTTTACTAAGTGTTAAGTTTTACAATACACTTTCAAATTATTCAGAAATCGGGGTCTTTTATTATCCTTTCTGAACTCTAATAGATTGTTAGTCCCGATGGTTTTCAGGATTAAATATTAGTATTAAGACAAAATATAGAACATTAATATTCAATTGTTTTTCAAGCCATTCGAATATTTAATTTACTAACAAAACACCTCCATTACAAGGGATTGTAAGCTCAATACTTTTATTTATTTTCTTTTCTGAAACCGAGCCATTTAATTGTTTATCATCGGAATAAACCTTTACTTTTTGTCCTTTTTCAAACATTGGTAAATCAACTGTAAGTTTTAGTGTTTCTTGCTGTGCATTAATTCCGGCTACGTACCAATTGTTACCTTTTCGGCGAGCCAGCACCACATATTTACCAGGATATCCATCGATGTAACGAACATCATCCCAAGTTGAAGGTACGTTTTTCATAAAATCAACCGCCCATGCTGGTGCATCATTCAGGTTGTTTGGCGCCATAGCAAAATGTTGAACTCCACTTTGAAATAACACCGCTGTAGCCAATGCAAAAACATCGGATGTGATTCGTTTTGACCCTCTGTTGGGTGTATTATTAGCATTATAAAATTTATTCAATGTGCTTCCTCCAAAATCCATACTCCCTACAGTATTTCGAATAAAGGGATGTATGCTTGCATTCGCCGCTTCACGATTACACATATCTTGCGAAAAATGAAGCATTTCGCTGGCCAGAACGGCTTCGCTTGTTGCAAAATTCGGATACATGCGCTCCCATCCCCTAGGTAGGGTACAACCATGAAAAATTGTCATTATTCCATAATCATTGGCATCAAACATAATATCTTCGTAAAGTTTCATGGTAACCTGCTTGTCGCCTCCAAAAAAGTCTACTTTAATTCCTTTAACACCTATGCTTTTCATCCAAGCCATTTCTTTTCTGCGGGTAATTGGGCTATCCATAAAATGTTTAGGTCCCTGGGGTGCATCGTTCCAATATCCATTGGAATTATACCACAAATACAAGCCAACATTCTTAGTTGCACCGTAGGCAGCCAGCTCAGCAATTTTATCGCGTCCTATCTGAGTATCCCAAAGCGCATCAACTAAAATGGTTTCATAGCCCATAGCTGCACTAAAATCGATGTATTCTTTTTGTACCGGAAAAGTGGTGTTGTTATCCATTTTAATTACCCAACTCCACGATCCTTTGGTGAAATTATATTCTTGCGAGGCTTCATATTTTTGTTCAACTACATCAAAAGGAATTGTTGTTTCAACAATTGGTGCAAGGGTTTCGCCAACAGTAATGGTACGCCAAGGAGTATCACCGGGCAAAGTAATTCCCGGCGATGAAGTTCCATTACCATTATTTTCTCCTTCCAAAGGAAAACCAATGGTATATAAGCCACCATCATGCCCAATTAACCGACTGGCACAGTAGCGACTATCAACACCCGTTTCGGATATCAGCACCCAACCAGCATTGTTCACTTTAAACAAACAAGGAAAAGTATAACCACCCCCCCAGCCATTTTTTCCCATTTGGTCATCGGGGGTGTACGATGTTTCGTAACTTGGTGCAGTACGTGCAAAACCCGTCATTGGTTTCATTTGTGGACAAAGGAAGGTTGTAGTTCCTTTAGGCAAAACAAACCCAGTAGCTTCATAATCCACAACGCAGCTTTTTCTTTCTTCACCTTGTGGATAAACCTTGTATTTAAAGGCAATATCGTTATTGCTAACCCTGACTACTAAATCAATTACGGCCAAATCTTTTTTTGAAAATGAAAAAATAGCCTCGTTGGCCTCATACTTAATTTGACTCTTTTTAATGTTTGGCAGAGAGTATGATTCAGAAATTTTAGTTAGAATAACTTTTTCATTTAGAACTAAACCTTCCGTAAAATCTCCTTCGTTGGTTTTTAAACCAATGGGAGAGTCATTTAGAAATACTTTGTCGTTGTAAGTTACACGATAAGTAGGCAAACCATTGGTAATGTTAACCATAACAAGCAATTTGCCATCGGGGCTATTTACTTGACTACTTTCGGCCTTTACTAAACCTACTCCAATTAGGAGGATGATTAATGTGGTTATAATTTTACTCATTGGTATTTTTGGTTTTTATTTTACGATTAAAATTCTTCTAAATATGATTTACAGACAAATTCAGCCCAACTATTCAGTTTTACGTAGCGACAACATTTTTTCGCCATAACGCTTGCCCAGCAATCGATAGCCTTCAATGGTAAAGTGCAAACCATCGTTTCGTCCAGAACAACCCGCAGATGAAACTACATGAGCGTTGGGAATTACATTGGGTAATTGAGCAATAAACTGATTGAAAGCGAAACATTTCCCATTAAATTCGGCACTTAACATTTCGCCGGCAAGCAATGGAATTTCCTCAGGATTCAAACTTAAATCCACCATCAAATTATCATAAATGTCCTTCACTTTTTTAGTCCATAACGAATCGTTTGGATTAGATTCTCCCTGATGCATTAATATTCCCTTAATCACTCCATCTTTTTGAGCAATCTTGGCCATTTCGACCAATTTAGCATAAGGATTGTCATCGTAATTTTTAATCCACCCTAACATCCAATTAGGAGCTGTTTCAATATAGGTACGATAGTTATTTTTGTCAAACAATTCAATTCTACACCCTCCAACAGACACGTTAACAATGCCCACTCTTATTTCTTTAGGCAGGGTTTCGATTAAAGTACGGCCAAAATAATCGGCAGGAGAAACACCTGCATTACAATCGCACAAAGGAGGAGTAGCTGTGTACCAGTTTCCTTTTTCTCTTCCTTTATCGGGACAATTCATTACAGACATCATCTGAAATCGTGAATCGACTATCGAATCCTGAGCTTCGGCTCGTGCTGCTCCAGCCATATTTGACTGACCAAAACAGAGATAGATGTGAAAATTTGGGTCTTGCGAGAATACTTTAAAATTCGAGATTAGCAGTACACCTAAAACAAACATCCCGGTTGCAATGGTGCAGAATTTTGCTGATAAGTTTCTGTTCATGAGTATATTATTGTTAAAAAGTTATATTTAAAATCAACCTTACTTTTAATTGCAATTAATACCATTAAAATCCTCACTGAATAAATTGAAATCAATTGATTCGCCAAGCAATTGATAACCTTTTGCATTGGGATGTAACCAATCGTTTGAGTAGGCTTCTTGAAGCTTAGAAATATCGGAAGGGTCACGAATTGCTTTATCAAAATCGATACAGGCATCAAAATTTCCGGGAGTTCGAATCCACTCATTCACCTCAACACGAACGGCTTCATGCTCATCCGAATAGTATGAATGCCCCTTGAACGGCGTAATAGTTCCGCCATAAATCAGTACGTTTTTTGAATGAGCCTGAGCAATAAAACTTTTGTAAGCATTAATTATATCAGCAGCTGATGCTCCACCACCAATATCGTTCACACCATAAAAAACGATGATCCAACGCAAACCATTTTGGTCAAGAACATCTTGTTTAAACCGTTTCGCACCTGAACTAGTGACCCAAGTAGCCCCAATCCCCATATTTAGAACGCTAACGTGCGAAGTGGCTTCGTTTGCCAATAATTTTTTCGAAAACATATCGGGTAAAGTATTTTTTAACCCACCATGAATTCCATAACCATCGGTAATTGAGTTTCCAAACACCGCTACTGCAGCAGCCTTTTCAGGAGCCAAAACATCGATTGTATTGATGGTGTACCAACGCTCAATTGGAGTTGCACCTTCAAATGTCTCAGATTCGGACTGATTACCTGAAAGTATATATGAATCGGTTCTCGATCCGTAATGATGGGTCATATCGGCAGCAGTTTGGCACTCACCATAAAAAATTGTAATTGCCAAGTGCACTCCGGGAGTTAAAGCGAACGCAACAGGGTCGGATGTTATTTCGGAAAAAGGATCCATTGTTACAGATTCGTTTCCACAAAAACTTAACTTTGTTAAAGTAGACGTATTGATAGCACTTCCGCCAACTGTGGCTAAAACGGCAATATTTACTGAATTCATTGTTACCGGTGTTGAACAAGTGATATTTGAGAATTTCACCCTTATGGTATCTCCTCCTATCGAAGTGCGAACTACCTGCCTAAATGTGTTGTTAGCAAGATATGGTGAAGGAGGCGTATTGTTAGCGGCAGCATAGGGTGCGCAACTCCAGGTACCTACCCACTTTTTAGCATAACAATTGCCTTGCGTCCCCAAAAGAGATACAAGCAACATTATAAGGAATAACAACTTGTTTTTATAGCTGTATTTTATGCTTTTCATTTTAGTTTTTATCTACTTTAAATGTTAAATTTTTAATCCTTTATTTTCACTGGTTTATTAGTATCATTTTTCCCGAAAAAACTTGTTCGGCATTTACCAACTGGTAAATATAAGTTCCGCTACGCACTTTCAATTGATTGTTTGAAGTTGCATTCCAGTTAATTTTATGTTCGCCGGCCTGCAATGTGCCATTAACCAACGTAGCCACAAGGTTTCCTAAAACATCGTATACTTTAAGCGAAACCAACTGCTCGGTACTGGTTTTAAATTCAATGGTTGTATTATTGCTAAACGGGTTCGGATAATTTTGAACCAGACTATTATTTGACAAGATCACAACTGAACTTTTGATTCCTGTTGTATCGCATTTATTAACTGCCACCTCGCCCATTTCGGTTGGTGGAAACAAGGAGTTCGAAATGCAAATTTTATCTAACAATGCACCATTTTCGCAGTACCCTATCGAAAGAGTATGTTCACCTTTTGAAAGATCAAAACTGCCCAACAGTTTCCACTCCCATCCTTTAGTTTTTAACCCCGAAGCCTTTTTAACTTTACCATCAACAATTAACCAAAAAGAATCATTGTTAGTTGAAGGACAGTTCACGCGGCCGTAAATTTTATACAAGTAATTTGTGTCGGTCACAAAAGGTACAACAATTAAATTTTCGGAACCTTCGGGTGCAATTGATTTGCTTTCAAGGGCGCCTTTAGCTGTCAAATAATTGCCATTTGACGCTTCACTGTCGGAATATACTACCCAATTTTCACCTGCATCAGCACATTCAGCTTCATGGTAAACCGACTTCACTTCAAGTGGAGTATTGTCTCTGGGTACCGATATTTCGACATGAGTATCCTTAATGTATTGTGCCATCCAAGTTAAAGCAGGGCGCCATGAGTTGTCGCTATTAATAACGTGACAGGTTTTTTGCCACATTTTACCTTCCAACGAGCCCCAAAGTGTTATACCATGAACCGATGGATGCTCCCAAAAAATAGGGAATATTTCCTTATACTTTTTTAATTGCAAATCATCATCATAAGGTGCATCATCATCATTATCACCAAGATCCATTTCAGATATATAAATTGGAAGGCCTGTTTCAGCCAGTCGGTCTAAGTTATTCTTCAACGTGGATAAACCGGTATTTTGAATTTCGAAACGGTGACATTGAACGCCTATCCCATCAATTAGCCCTTTCTCGATTAGAAGGTTAATTATTTGTAGGTATATTGTTGTTGAATTGTTATCGTTTATAATGCCGTAATCGTTTAGGATTAATTTGGTATGCTCGGGCATATATTTTCTTGCCAATTGAAATGACGTCACTATCCAGTCGTATCCCGACGCACCATCGCCCCCCAGGGCTTCCTTGTAATTTGCACGATCGTTTTTACCATCAGGTGGATTATGTGTTGCGATTGCTTCATTTACCACATCAATCATATCCATTTCGGGGTAACGTTGCCCCACTTGTCTCATCCAAGTTTCAATATATTGCAGTTGATCTGTAGGACCAAAATCATTAATCCACGAAGGTTGTTGTCCTCCCCAAATTAAGGTATGGTTTTTAAACAGCATCCCATTGCTTTTAGCATAATCGTATAAATTATCTAAACCACCCCAATTCCACTTCAAAGTATCCTTGTTACCGCCAACCGAAGCCCATTTTCCTTCGTTTCCGGGTGTAAGCTGATTCCAAATATTGGAGAAATTATCATCGCCCCTATCTTTCACATTACCCAAAAACTTTGGAGTGCCTTGGGCAATTGGAGGACCTTGATACAAACTGGAATCGATAGGCATTTCGGTCAATCCATCAAGTACCTTATCCAATACCTCAACGGTATAAAACAAGTTGGTTTTTCCAAAAGCGATTTTATCAAAATCGAGGCCATCTTCACGAGTTCCAATCTGAAACGTTTGTGTTAATTGATCGGTAACAACGAAAGGGTCGGTTATATTTACAAAATAATTATTGGATATGTTTATCCACTTCCATTCATTTGAACCTACAGCACCAGCTTCGAGTACTACATCATTTTTACCATTAAACCCTGCGCTAGCTATGCCATTAATCATAACCCATTCATCAGCATTACTTAATTCTTTTTCGCCAAAGCCCTTTGCCCCAAAAAAACTATCATCGCTATATGAGCCGCTACCAACTCTTACTCGTACAAAAAGATGATAAGATCCGGGTGTTTCAAATGTTACCTGATAAGTGGCAACACTGTTGTCGCTTTCGGGGTACGATTGGCCAGAATAATCGACAGTAGTTGTAATATAAGTAATACCTGCACTGGTTAATATGTTAAAATTACTTCCCAGCACGCCTGATTCAGCTTCAATTACGATAGGCTTTAAACCAATATTAACTGGACCTTGAGCGCTTACATTAATTAGCGACGCCAATAAAACAATTGTAACCAATAAATACTTTTTCATAAAACTCATTTGCTTATAATTAAAAAGTTTATATCTATTCTCTTATCTGAAAACACATTGCGCAATTAATTTAATTCAGTTAATTTATTGCTTATTCTAAAATAATCAAAATCGGCGTAACCTCCAGTAGTTTTTGTGGCATAGTTAAACAAGCCAAAACGGTAACCCACAAAGTGAGGAAGCGTATATTGCATTTTGAGTTGTGACCCAATTTTAGTCCATTTTTTATTATCGAGGCTATAATAGAAATCGGCTAAATCTTTTCTGTCTTTAAAATCGCATTCAGCTTTAAAATATATCACATTTTGCGATAATGGTATATTTTCAATTTCCTCAGGAGTATCTGTTTGCGCACTAATCATCACAATATTCTTTATTCCGTTTTCAAACTTCACTCCCACCAAACCATATTTTTTTTGCAACAAGGCAAGTCCTGCAAAGTCTCCATCTTTCATATTTGAAACATCAATTGAAGTTGTTCCGGAACATTCGGGTCCTATGGTTCGTTGAGTTAATGTGTTTCGGGCGCTTGTAAAATCGTTATCAACACGATTGGTAGTTAGGCGCAAATAGCCTTTACGTTCACGAACAGACCAAAGCTCATTTACAGGGTTGTGGTTCCATTGCCATACTAAAGGCAAATCGGCATCATTTTTTTTGCGTTTGAATTCATCGGAATTCACAATTCCGGGAATTAAACACTTTTGAGCAGGGAGGTCAAGCGTTTCTGGCACTTTTCCATCAACACCAAGTATTGGCCAACCATTTTCCCATTTAACAGGAACTAAAAAAGGGGTACGGCCAACTGCGCCATTATCTTGGAACAAATAAGAATACCACTTCCCATCAGGCGTATCAATAAATCCACCCTGAGCAACTCCTTTATCTTGCAATGCTTTAATTCCTTCGTATGGACCAGTAATTTTATCGGCCCTGTGAACAATTACAGTACGCATGCCCCCTCGTGGCCAACAAATATTAAACAAGTAATACTTTCCATTTACTTTGAAAAGTTGCGAACCTTCGGCACCAAGCATCATTTTGGCCTCGGCAGGTGCACTTGCATCCTCAATTAATACTCTTCGCGAGCCCTCAACAATTCCCGAAAAATCAGCTTTTAATTCAACAATGTTTAATTTATTACCTCCCCAAATCATGTAGATTTTACCATCGTCGTTAAAAAAGATGGTGTGATCGTGAAAAGATTCATTCATGACCGTACATTTCCAAGGACCTTTTTCGATATCTTTTGTTGTATAGATATAAGTTTTATTGGTTGTACCTGAAAAAGACGATAGATAATAAGTTCCGTTGTGATGCCTAAGGCAACTGGCCCATGTTCCGCGGCCATAGTCGAATTTACCATTATTGAGATTAGTTTCATCAATATCGGCAAGCGTATCGTATGCATAGCCAATCAATTCCCAGTTTACCAAATCTTTCGATTTCATGATAGGAATGCCCGGATTAAAATGCATTGTTGTGCTACTCATGTAATAGGTATCATCCACCCTAATGATCGACATGTCGGGTACATCGGCATGAATTAATGGATTAATAGCCTGCCTAGGTTGTGCTATTACCGAACCGATAATTAATATCAAACTACTAATAATCAATAGTAAATGTTTCATTGTATTTTATTTTAACGTTTTTTATTAATATAAAAAAATATACTTCGTTTTGTATTATTCACTAAATAATTCCATTATAATATATAGAAAGGAATGTAATAATAATCAATAATTACCAATTACCACAACCTTCTTATTGCCAATAACATAAACTCCATCGCGAAGTCCCTGTGTTGCCTCTTCTCTTTTAACCTTCGATTTAATTTTCACACCAATTATATTATAGACATCAACTTCAGACGACTGAATGGGATCCATAATTTGATTAAAACCAACCTCCGGATCGTACTCACTTGAATTTGATAAGAAAACATCGTTAATAACAATTGGACTATTGCCCATTGACCAAAAACCAACAATATAGATGTGTTTAGGATTAACCTTTGTTGTTAATCCTGTTTTAAACATCGACGAAAGATTTACAACTACTTCACGCTTTTTTCCAAAATTATATTCAGCTGCTCCCGACCAATAATTATTTTCATCAAAAACACGAAAGGAGATACTACTTTTATTTTCAGCGCCCAATTGGGCAACTAAATATTTGTATGCCGAAAGATCGACTCCGGCATTATAGCTCCAGCCACCAAATCCATATTGATCGGTTATAAGGGTATGTGAATTATTGTCAAACGTTCCCTGGCCATAAATAGAGGGATTAAATAAGCCATCGATTAAAGGAAAAGTAGAAGAAACAATGTTTATTTCTTTACTAATTCTGTTACCAAGCGGATCGGTAAAACTTACTGTAACGTGGGCTTCACCATCTATTATTGCAATAATTTGTCCATTAATAATCCTTACAACATCGGTATTCGAATTAGTATAGCTGGCACCAATACTAACATCTTCGCGATGTCCATCGGCATATACGGCAATAATATTTAAACTGGCATTGCTGCCGGTGAGAAGATATAGTTCTTCATTTTCCAGTTCTAAATCAACTATTGTTAAAGCTTCTTCACTATAACCCACAAATGAATCATCATAAAAATCATCTTCAGTAAAATATTCCTCAGTTGTAAACCAGTCAATATCAACGTAGCCTCCAGTTTCAATTGTTGCATAATTGAATAAACAGAACTTGTTACCTGTAAACACCGACAACTCAAATTTCATACTTAAATCGGAACCAAATTTTGTGTAGGTATCGTTATCGAGACTATAATAAAAGGCAGCTTTACTTGTATTGTAATTGGCCACAGCCCTTAAATATATTACAGAATCAGTGACCTCGGGACCATTTTGCTGAGCGCCATTATTATAGATTACGAGTTTTTTCTGACCGCTGATTACCTGTATTCCAATGTATGCGTATGGATCTTGAAATACAGAAAGACCTGCAATATCGCCCTCGTGCATATTGTTTATTTCCATTTTTATGGTTCCATAGGAATGTACTAAGTCATCAGGATATCCCATTATGCGTTGGGTTAAAGTATTTTTAGCAAGCTCTAAACTAGTGGCAACGCCTACTGTTCTTAGCCTCAAAAAATTAGGACGCTCGGTTAACGACCATTTTGAGTTATCGGGATTATGGTTCCACCCCCACTGCATACCCAACTGGTATGCTCTAAAATTATCGTTTGTGAGAAGCGAAGTGGTTGGAAATTCCTTACCAACATTAGGTTTTCGGAAAGTTTTAACTCCCTTCCCATTTTCACCAATTTCGGGCCAGCCATCAACCCAAGTTATTGGTTGCAAATTGGGTAAACGGCCAAAGGCACCTTTATCATAAAACAACATGGTCCACCATTCGCCTGTTTGTGTTTCAATTAAAGCACCCTGGTGTATGTTGTCATCTTCAATTAACTTTTTTTCTTCGTAAGGGCCGTATATATTTTCGGAGCGTAATGCAACCTGAAATGCGGGCCAACCACCATAGGTTGCATAAATATAATATTTGCCGTTTATTTTATATAAATGACTTCCTTCGAGTCCTTCTCTAAAGGTGTATGTAAAAACTAACTTATCACTATCAGGTACTTTATTGAAATCTTCATCCAATTCAGCAATTCTTATATTGTTTATGCCATAAACAATGTAAACTTTGTTGTTGTCATCGAAAAAAAGACCTGCATCATAATAGGAGTCGTTCAACTTCTTTTTTGTCCATTGTCCCTCGGGGTCAGTAGCAGTAAGTATATAACTTCCTTCTCCAAGCACATTAAAATGCAAGTAGAATTTACCGTTATTATATTTCAAACTACTTGCCCATTGCCCCCGGCTATAAATATCACAACCGTCGAGATTATAACATGAAGTTGTTTCAATTTTCTCTAAAGGATTACAGCAATACTCCCAATTAACCAAATCGAATGATTTTAATATTGTAGCCCCTGGGAAAATATGCATGGTGGTTGAAACCATATAATATACATCACCAACCCTTATTAGATCGGGGTCGGGGAAATCGCCAAAAATTACCGGATTAGTATAAGTTCCATCACCGTTATCGCTTTGCGATTTATATTTAAAATCGGGCCTGGGATAATTCTCTTTGGCATATTCTTGAAACCAATGAAATACCGGCCATGGACATGCTTCGGGATCGTTCAAAAAGGTAAATTCTTGTCCTTCATCGGGAGCTATTCCTGTAAATTTTGCAAGATGATGTAGTTCTGTAAACAACAACCAGCTCACATTACCCGAAACGTCGCAAATTTTCTTAAAATTAGCACCAAAGCCATCACCTCCGGCTGTTCCTGTAGTTGCTTTACCCCACGAGGAATTGTATTTTTCAGGCGCCCAGTCCATTTCGGTAACCACTATTGGAGCAAAATCGGCTACGGGTTTAACCTGCTCATTCCAACCTTTTTGAAAATTCTCATACCCATCGCCACTATTAAACCAACCAGGATAAACATGTACTGCATAACCAATATTTTCACCTTCTATTGGGTTTACGGCATATCCTTGATATTGCGATTGCCATCCCAAGCCAGGTATCCAAAGAATATTTTCAGCATTATTTCTTATTGTATCAACAATAGTTTGAAAGTATTTTTTAAGGTTATCGAAATGCCCCTGAGATCCTGAGCCATAAGTACCATCTGTACCAAGTATTTGTATGGGTTCATTTGCTAGCTCAAACATTATATTAGAATGATTTTTCAACTTTGGATGTTGAGAAA
Organism: Prolixibacteraceae bacterium; assembly: GCA_035271585.1. Lineage (GTDB taxonomy): Bacteria > Bacteroidota > Bacteroidia > Bacteroidales > Prolixibacteraceae > Roseimarinus. Next base: position 7,866 of record DATERL010000183.1, on the reverse strand, counting down.
CAATACCCCACACTTTAATTAAGTATTGATAATAAACTCCACCAAGCTCAATTTTTTCGGGACAAACACCTGGAGGACGAAAAATTACATACAAACCTTTTGACACAGCATATTCAGCCATTGGCACAAAAACTTCGTCGAGATATTTAATAAAACGGGTTTCATTAAAACATTCTTCCCCTTCATAACGACCAGTACATCCGGGAGAACTACTCCAGTATGGATCCATGTGCATTCTAACAAAATTCATTTTCCAACCGGCATCCAAAACGGCATCAATTATTCCTTTGTTGTAATTCAAACATCCGTTGACATTGTAGTTGCTCCATTTTGAATTTTGTTCGTTAAACCAAGGAGAAAATGTTTGTGCAAAACCGTGTAAGTTCACAATATTACCATGCGTATCCTTCAAATAACGGCCATCGACATGTAATTTAGGCATTGCCATTCCTTCCCATGCTACTGCATTAAATGCTGTAGTAAGTGCAAAAAACACAAAAAACAACCGTATTTTCAGATTCAATTTATTCATTTTATCCTTCACCTGTCCCATCTTATAATTATTTAGATTTTATACGAATTACCGTCATAGACATGGCCGGCAAATCATAATTAAATTTCATACTCACTTCAATTTCACTTTCTACAGGAGTAATATTTTGGGCATTTTCAAACGTATTAATATCGTTAGCATTGCCTGTTAATACTGTTAATTGTGCTTCGAATTCTATGTTTTTAAAATGGGAAAGATTAATATTTAGCGTACTTTTTTCTGCTCCTGCATTCACCATTTTCAATATAATATCGCCCAATTGACTGTTGAGTACGCATGAAGCTGCTAATGTTGTATCATTTTTATTTATTGCAAATACTTTATCGAAGTAATAATCACCCTGATTATTCATAAACATTTTTTGCACATAATAATTGGGAGTTGGTACAATGTTTATATTATCGAAAAAAATCATATCGGTTGTCCATTGAGTGAAACCCTTTTTAGCCAGCATTGGTGCATAAGAAGCCATTCTCACAATATCACCATTGCGTTCCAAGCTTATCATATAGGCGGCTTCGGCAATAGCATTCCACAATTTATTTCCCCACGAAGCATATTCTCCGAGATAAACCTCTCCTCCTTTACGATCATAAGCATCGTAGCGTTGTAAATTGGACAGTAACCATTCAGGTTGCGCATAGTAATGCTCATCGATAATTGGCACTTTTAATTGATTTGCAATTTCCCAACCCTTTTCGAAATCGGGGCCACTATGAAAGGGGCCTGATGTGCCAATTATTGTTATTTCAGGATGTTTTTCTTTTACTGCTTTATAAATCAGCCCAAATCTCTCTTCAAATTCAGGAGTCATTTTATCTTCATTTCCAATTCCTATATATTCGAGATTAAATGATTCCAAATGGCCAGCTGCCTTGCGTTTAGCACCCCATTGAGATGTAACAGAACCATTTGCCCATTCAATTAAATCGAGTACTTCTTGAATGTATTCCTGCATATCGTCTATACACAAGGCTTTTTGTCCTGCACCACCAATAACATGTGTTCCGCCTGAATTTTGGCAACTTACAGCTGCGGGTAAAATGGGTATTGGTTTTGCACCAATGTCTTCGCAAAACTGAAAATACTCGAAATAACCCAAGCCTGCTGATTGATTATAACCCCAAATATTGCGTTGCTCTTTGCGTGTTTCAATTGGACCAATTGTGTTTTTCCAACGGTACATATTTCCTAAACCGTTACCATGTACCAAACATCCACCTGGAAAACGTACAAATTTCGGGCTTAAATCGGCCAGGGTTTGAGCCAAGTCTTTCCGAAGTCCATTTTCTCTATTTTTAAAAGTATTTTTGGGGAATAAAGAAACCATGTCGATGGCTATTTTTCCCGATTTTTTTGCCAACAGGACCAACGATGCACTATCACAATCAGCAGTAGCCGTTAAAGTTGCTGCTATTTTTAACCACGTTTTAGAAACAACGTCGATCTTATTTGTTGCAATTACTTCACCATTAGGCTTTTGAAGATTGAGTAAAAACTCAAGGGGTTCATCGCTCAGTAAATGGGCAAACATTGAAAAATTATAGTTCTCACCTTTGCGAATCACCATCCCATCGAAACCTGAATTTTTGATCCCAACACCTGCTTCCCCCTTATACTGCTCATAGTTACCAACAAACTCGACATCTAAAACAATATAGTGCGGATTGTTTGAATGAACCGGATTCCTTGTTTCGACACTTATGTACCCAATGGAAAAACCAGGAGTGATAAACTCCCAAAAAGAGAAAGGGTGCCATTCCTTTTTCTCGGCCGGGTTGTACTCAAAAGAACGGTTTTGAACTAACTCTGCATATAATCCACCATCGGCAGCATAATTGATATCTTCGAAAAACAGACCAAATAATTCGGAACTAATTTTCTTTCCACCCTTTACAGTTTTAGCAGAAAGCGCCCCTATAGAAATTAATAACAATCCAATTACAGCCAAAACACTCATGTATTTGAATAGGCTATTTTTATTAATTAAATTGTTATTTTTCATTTTATACAAGTTGTTTAATTAGTTTTCTATTCCATTCGGTTTAATATACAATAGTTCGTTATATTTTTATAAGTAATTAACGTATAGCACTTTATAAATCACTCAGATGTCTCGTTTAACAATTGAATACTAGCGTTCTATATTTTGTCTCAATACTAATATCTACTCCCGAAAACCATCGGGACTAACGATCTATTGATATGTCAAGCATAAATATATAAGAATAAGATTTGTTGCTCTTTTGCTAATATTTTACGAAAGTTTTTGCTCAGCAATCGTCATTTTCACCCAATCGGTCAATGTTTAATTCTATCTTAATAATTAAACACATGAAATTCATTACAGATTATTGAATAAAACACACTTTCTTGTGATCACCATCATATTGATATTAAAACGATTAAACACTAACTATATATTTAAAAAAACAATTGCCTTCTATTCAGCTATATTAAACTGAAAAAAATCGACATCGATATAACCACCAATTTCTTTTGTGGCATAGTTTGAAATGGTGAATTTTGAACCCATAAATAATTTACGGTAATCGAATTTCATTTTAAATTGCATACCAATTGACAACCAATCCTCATTGTTGTAACTATAATAGAATGTTGCAAAATCTTTGTTTAAATTAAAATCGCCATCAATTCGCAAATAAATGATATCGTTTTCAACTTCGACCCTCTCCACTTCTTCGGTCTGAACGCTTAATACCGCTTTTTTCTGTTCATCTAAATCAACTACATTGGTTGACATGATGAGGTGTTTCATATCTCCTTCTTTAATTACAGATAACAATCCGGCATGACCGTTGAACGCACTAAATCCAGCCACATCACCATCGTTCATATTCGAAAGATCAAATGAAACAACGCCACTGCTTTTGGGACCTATCATGCGTTGAGTTATTGAGTTTGGAGCCAGAAATAAATTATCGACTATGCGGCTGGTTTTTAACCTCAAATACCCAGGTCGTTCATTTAAAGACCAAGCTTCGTTTATCGGATTATGATTCCACTGCCATACGTTTTTTAAATGCTCGCCTGAAAAATCATCGCTTTCAACAATCCGGTTTCCCGTATCGTAACTTTTTAACGGTACTTCCCAACTTAAAGGTACATCACCATTTTCATCACCTAACATAGGCCAGCCATCAATCCAGCGAACTGGCATTAACAATGGAACACGACCAACAGCACCTCTATCTTGAAAAATTAAGCCGTACCAATTGTCATTTTGATCGTTAATAATACAGCCTTGCCCACAATATGGGAAATCTGCAAAATCATCTTCGAGAATCAATTTTTTCTCATAAGGTCCGGTAATTTTGTCGGCACGATAGCACAACTGACGACGAGGTTCTCCACGTGGCCACGAAATCATTAGCAAGTAATACTTGTCATTGTATTTAATAACCTGGCTGCCTTCTAGCAGACCTGTTTCTGTTGAATCTCTTTCAAATATTTTCATATCAACACCATCGGGCTCAACATCCGAAAGGTCGGCTTTTAACTCGGTGAGATTTCCTGTTCCATAAAAAACAAAAACCCGTCCATCGTCGTCAAAAAAAAGAGACGCATCGTGAAAATGCCTGGTCCGAGTTACTAGTTTCCAATTACCAAGTGCTGGGTCGGTGGTTTCATAAATGTATGATCTGTAGGGTTGATCATTTGGTGAAAACAATACGTAGTATTTCTCATTGTGATGGCGAATGGAAGAAGCCCATTGTCCACGTCCATAAACCGTTCCATCTAACAAATCGTATTTCGAATTATCGCTAAGGCTATCGAAAACATAGCTGGCAATTTCCCAATGCACCAAGTCTTTCGATGTCATTACCGGTGCACCCGGCATTAGGTGCATAGTGGTACTAATTAGATAAAAGTTGTCGCCATTACGAGTTATTGACATATCGGGTACATCGGCCCACATTACCGGATTGATAAAAGCTGTAGTTTCGATTTTTGGATTACATGATATCAAACCGAAAACCGCCACTACAACTATTATAATGTTTTTCATAAACCTAACTTTGGTATTTATCATCATAAAAAAAACAATTAAGGTAAAGAATTATTGGCCGATGTGGCATACAAGCCCAACAAACATCCTGTAAATCCACCAGCTACATCTGTTGAAAGAATATCGCCAGAAACTGTTCCTCCTACATTCACAAATTCTTTCCCATTTAATGAGTACGAAAACTCATAATCGTCGCCTTTGGCCGAAACCTGCAACCTAATTGTTTGCGTAATATCAATCTTACTACTGGCTACAATAGTTGATTTTTTCTCGCGACTTCTTCTTATTTGTTCATTTCTTTCCAATACGATGAAGTAATCGGCACCTTTTTTGGTAATACCAAAAACATAATTTGAGCTTTCATTTTGCAAAGCAACAATTCCAGCCAAGTCTTTTTCCGACTCGGGCAAATAGCTCATTGAAGTAACATAAGAAAAGCTTTTGTGCATTTGACGTAAGAAAAGTGTTGAGGTTGGCTTTAATTCTTTAACATTAGTTTCAAATGGATTAATTTGAATACCATTATCAGTTTTTTGGATGAAAGCTTCGCGTGGACCACGTAAACCAATCCATGCATAATCGAGCTTTTCAGCCGAAAAATCGTCGGTAAGCGTAAAGTTGCCATTGGGCATAAATCCTTCCTTTCCTGTTTTATTTTTAACACCTACAGGCAATTTCAATTTTGGTTCCATTGGTATAAGGCCATTTTCAAATACAGGAAACTCGCCTGACCAATCAATGGGCAGAATAAAGGTTTCGCGGCCAGAATTAACTCGTTGCTCCTCGTTGGGACGAATAGCAAGGAAAACACCATAATACTTACCATTAGGGCCTTCAACCAAATCGGCATGTCCAGCCCAATCAACTTTATTTTTACGATCATTGGGAAAATGACGTTGTGTTAAAATAGGATTATTTGGTGCGGGAATAAAAGGACCTTTGGGGCTATCGCCTTTAAAAATCACTTCGCTGTGCCAGCCTCCGGTTCCACCTTCGGCGCACATTAAAAAGTACTTACCATCTTTTTTGTAAAGGTGAGGCGCTTCAATCCAAATTGGTTTTTTAGCAATGTCAACACCTCCATTTACAATAATTTTATCGCTTCCTTCAATCACTTTATCGTTTTCAACATCGTATTCCCAAATTTTGATAACCCGGTGACCGCTGTAGAGTTCTTTTCCTTCATCGGGAGCATCGTTATGAACAATATACCCCTTGCCATCGTCATCGAAAAAAATTGCAGGATCGATACCTCCAAAAGCAAGTTTAATGGGAGCGCCCCACCCCTGCATCGGATCTTTAGTTTTTACTACGATGTTTCCAAGATTGCCCGAAAAGGCAGTTACAATCATATAGAAAGTATTGTTGTGTGGATTATAAGTAATTCCAGGCGCAAAAACCCCAAAACTTATACCGGTATCGTGCGGATTAAATTCAGAAACATCATCTAATACACCTCCCAAATTGGTCCAGTTTACTAAATCTTTTGAATGAAAAATAGGAACTCCGGGGAACATAGCAAACGATGAACAAACCATGTAATAATCATCGCCTTTTTTACAAATAGCCGGATCGGGATAACAACCTTGCAAAATAGGATTGTAGAATTCATCATCCATTAAAGGATAATCGATATAAACCTGATCATTACCAGAATATACAAATTTTGAGAACACGGGTGAATTTGTCACCTTTGATTTTTTAGCTTTTGGGGCTGCCTGAGCCTCGTTAATTGAAACAATTGCCAATAAAAGAGTCATTAAAATCATCCCTCTTTTTACAATTAAAATTGTTCTCTTAATTACTTCTTTCATTTTTAAATAATCTAAATTTATACATCTATTTTATTACTTCATCTTCAGTTCAACCTAATCCAAATTCTTAAAAAGAAGTGGTGCAAAATGGTATGGTTTATTTCGCCAAACAGGCCATTTATGAACTCCTGGGTACTCAGTATATTCAAAATCAACATTCATTTTTCTTGAATTTGCCCAACAAATTTCATCGCTGTTTTTCGCCATATCGTACTTCGTGCCACGATTATTGGATGGTGCAAAACGTGGATCTTCCTATGCCAAAACAATGTTTGTTAACACCAACAATAGAACCAACAAACCGAAAACATGCTTCGTATTATTGTGACTTTTTTTGAATAAGAATTAATTCTTATTGGCCAGTTTAATTAGTTTATCCACTACTGATTTTGGTTGATTTTCGCGATCGTACAACAAGGGATAATCGGTTCTTCCTCGAACAGGAAATCCGTTTTTCCATGAGCTACCATCGTTAACGCCCCACACGGTCACTCTTGTCACATAATCTTTGTGTTTCAGGAATAATTTAAAGAAATCGGCATAACGGTTATCCAAAGCAATTCTAGCTGAGTCGGGTAAGCCTTCGGTGTAAGGGTTTAACTGTACTTTGTATTCGAAACTTGTTGTAATTTCGGCTCCACGGCTCCAATCGGGCATTGGCAATACACTCACATCCATTTCAGTAATCATCACTTTTACACCAAGCGCACCAAAAGCCTCCATGCTGGCTTCAAATTCTTCCAATGTAGGATAATCGAGGCCAACATGCCCTTGCATTCCAATACCATCGATTTTTACACCTTGTTTCTGAAGTTTTTTAACCATGGCAACAACGCCTTCACGTTTTCCGGGGTTCGACATTGAGTAATCGTTATAGTACAATTCACAATCGGGGTCAGCCTCGCTAGCAAACTGAAAAGCATATTTTATAAAGTCCTCACCCAAGATGCGATAAAAACGACTATTGCGATAACTTCCATCATCTTCAATGGCCTCGTTAACAACATCCCATCCTTTTATCTTACCTTTGTAACGACCTACAACAGTGTAGATATGAATTTTCATTCGCTCAATCAAAACTTCGGGAGCAACCTCATCACCCAAACTATCGGTAAAAAACCAAAGGGGCGCTTGCGAATGCCATACTAAACAATGGCCGGTGATGAACTTGTTGTTTTGCACACCAAACTCCACAAACTTATCGGCCAATTCAAAATCGAATTCACCTTCGATAGGTTGCATTGGACCACTTTTCATACAATTTTCAGCTACAATGGCACTAAAGTTTTCTTTAATAACCCTTATCCCAGCAGTATCGAGTCCATTTATCTGCCAAGAATTCATTGCTGTTCCGATGTAAAAATCCCCTTGATAAGCGTCTTTTAACGTTGTCGGTTGAGTACAACTTGTAAAAAGCATCGAATAAATTATCAATGCACTTGCGATCGGAAATGATAACAATTTAGTGA
>DATERL010000182.1:0-31964 GCA_035271585.1 Prolixibacteraceae bacterium | reverse complement strand
TTCTGAAAATTTTGAAGATATTGGAAAAACTGCATTATTAAATGATGAAATTGAAAATCTTCTTTTAAATAGTTTTTGTAAAGGATTTAGAATTTTAGACAAAAGGTTTTTTCCTAAATTTTTAAATTATCTGTTTTCAGCAGATGTAAATAGAAAGAGACTAAGTGTTGAAGCGAGGGGGTTTACTAGAATTAATTTAAAAATTGGTAAAGTAAATGATTTGACAATGTTTGCACCAACTTCCCCCGAAGAACAAACCGCAATCGCCGCCTTTCTCGATTTCAAACTCTCAAAAATCGACCGTTTTATCCGCAAGAAAAAGCAACTTGTAAAACTTCTCAACGAGCAAAAAGCAGCAATTATAAACCAAGCTGTTACCAAAGGCATCTCTGATGGTAAAGACGCGATGAATCGCGTCTCAACAAAACCTTCGGGCATTGAATGGTTGGGAGATATTCCTGAACATTGGGAGGTGAGGAAATTGAAGTATGTTACAGAAGTATTAAGAGGTAAATTTACGCCACGTCCAAGAAATGACCCAAAATATTATGATGGAGATTATCCTTTTATCCAAACAGGAAATATTACTTCTACTGGCAAATATATTGAAACTTATTCCCAAACTTTAAATGAGTTAGGGAGAGAAGTATCCAAAGAATTCCCTATTAATACTGTTGTTATGAGTGTCGCAGCAAATATAGCAGATGTGGCAATTTTGAATTTTAAAGCTTGTTTTCCTGACAGTGTTATTGGCTTCTATCCTTTTGAAGAAACAGATACAGATTTCCTTTTTTATCAATTGAAAAATTTAAGGAATGAGTTTTATAAAATTGCAATAAAAAGCACCCAGTATAATTTAAATGTAGATAGAGTAAAAAATGTAAAGGTTTTTATACCCTCATTAACAGAGCAACAACAAATCGTTTTCCACATCGAAACCGAAACATCCAAACTCAACCAAACCATTTGCACCATTGAAAAAGAAATAACTTTGGTGCAAGAATACAAAACGGCACTTATAGCCGAAGCGGTAACGGGCAAAATAGATGTTAGAGATTATGTAATTCCCCAAACAGAAGAAATAGAAAGTGATGAGGAGATAGAAGAAGAATTGAATATGGTGGCGGAAGATGAGGTAGCATACGAAACCAACGATATGGATTGACGTGACAAAATTTAACCACAAATACAGGGTCGAATCAGCAAGAATGCAAAGCTGGGATTATGCAACCGAGGGTGCGTATTTCATTACCATTTGCACAAAAGACCGGGTTGAATATTTTGGTGAAATTGTCCATGGTGAAATGCAATTGAACGAATTGGGCTGTTTTGCGCAAAATGTTTGGATGGAAATACCTGTGCAATTTCCATTTATAGAATTGGGGACATTTGTAATCATGCCAAATCATACACATGGTATTTTAATGATTAATCATGCCAATGATTGTACCGCAACCGTAGAGACGCGATTAATCGCGTCTCTACCAACCGTTCAAACAGAAATCAATGGTGGTTTTGCAAATAAAAAAAATCCAATGTTTCACAATAACATATCGCGTGTTATCCGATGGTATAAGGGGCGTTGTACATTTGAAATGCATAAAATTGATGTTGATTTTGCATGGCAACCCAGTTTTCACGACCATATTATACGCAATTCATTTTCTTACGAGAATATTCAAAATTACATCATATCCAATCCACAAAAATGGGCTGACGACATGTTCAATTCATTAAAAAATCCTGATTCAGACAAATGACAACAGATACCACAGAAAAGGGCTTAGAAGCTCACATTTCTCAATATTTGGTTGAGGAAAACAAGTTTTTACTTCGTGAAAACAAATCTTACGATAATGTTTCTTGCCTTGACAATGAAATGCTGTTTCAATTTTTAGACGCTACACAGCCCAAAGCCGTTGCCAAACTTAAAACCTATCACAAAGACCTTTACGAGCAAAAAATAATAAAACGCCTGAACGACCAAATACAAGCAAAAGGCGTAATTGAAGTATTACGCAAAGGAATTACAGACGGCTTTACTGATACTAAAATTCAATTGTTCTACAATAAGCCGGTTTCTGCCTATAATACAGATGCAAATAAATTGTATCAAGCCAATCTGTTTTCGGTCATGCGTCAGATCTATTTTTCGCCAACCGATAAAAAGTCGCTGGATTTAATGGTTTTCATTAATGGTATTCCTGTAATATCATTTGAGTTGAAAAACGAACTGACCAAGCAAAATGTACAGCACGCCATTAAGCAATATAAATTCGACCGAGACCCCAACGAAGAATTGTTTCGTTTGGGCAGATTGATGGTAAACTTTGCGGTGGATACCGAAGAAGTGTGGATGTGTACACAATTAAAAAAGGAGAAATCGTATTTCCTTCCGTTCAATAAAGGGTATAACAATGGCGCGGGAAATCCGCCAAACGGAGGCATAAAAACAGATTATTTGTGGAAGGAGATTTTAACCAAAACCAACCTAACAGATATTATTCAGAACTACTGTCAGCTAATTACCGAAGAAAAAGAATATATAGATCCCGATACAAAATCGGGACAGGCAGGTAAAATCAAAACACGCAAAGAAAAGAAATTGATTTTTCCACGCTACCATCAATTATTAGCAGTTCGCAATATGTTGGCCGATGCCCAAGTAAATGGCTCTGGACAAAAATACCTAATACAACATTCCGCAGGTTCGGGCAAATCAAATTCTATTTCTTGGTTGGCTCATCAATTGGTAGGTTTGCACGACAAATCGGGTAAAAACAACATTTTCGATACCGTAATTGTAGTAACCGACCGCCGTGTCTTGGATGCTCAGATACGAAACATTATCAAACAGTTTCAACAAGTAAATGGCGTAGTTGAAGCCATTACCGAAGGAAGTAAACAACTCAAAGAAGCCCTTGAAGAAGGCAAAAAGATAATCATTACCACCATTCAGAAATTTCCTCACATTGTTAAAGAAATTGGCGACTTGCCAGGCACAAACTTTGCCGTTATCATTGATGAAGCCCACAGTAGTTTGAGCGGACAAATGGCCCGTAAGCTAAACCAAGCCATTGCCGTAAAGACGCAATTCATTGCGTCTCCTGACCATACGTCTTTTGACAATGTGTATGATGAAGATAATGACGAAATAGAAACAGAGGATAACGACACCATAACAGGCGAAGATTTAATTACTGATTTAATTAAGTCGAGAAAACTGTTGCCCAATGCCAGTTATTTTGCATTTACGGCAACACCCAAAAATAAAACCTTAGAATTGTTTGGCGTCCCCTTTCAGGAAGGCGATATAACAAAATTCAGAGCATTTCATTTATACTCAATGAAACAAGCCATTGAGGAAAATTTTATCAAAGATGTATTACTGAATTATACGACCTATCAAAGCTATTATGCTCTACTGAAGAAAATTGAAGACGACCCCGAGTATGATAAAATAAAAGCACAAAAGAAATTAAAGCACTATGTTGAAAGCCATGAACACGCCATAAAAAAGAAAACAGTATTAATTGTTGATCATTTTATGGAAAACATAATCCGTAAAAAGCGAATGGGAGGTTTGGCAAAAGCAATGTTGGTAACCAGTTCGAGAGCCAATGCCGTAAAATACAAGAAAGCATTTGACGACTATTTGTACAAAATAAATAGTCCGTACAAAGCAATTGTTGCTTTTTCGGGCGAGATTGACGGACAAACCGAAGCTAATTTAAACGGTTTTTCAAGTGCTTCAATACCGAAAGAATTTGAGAAAAACGAATATCGTTTTTTACTGGTTGCCAATAAATTTCAAACTGGTTTTGATCAACCACTTTTACATACCATGTATGTTGATAAAAAATTGGGCGGTGTAAATGCAGTTCAAACATTGTCAAGATTAAACAGAAGCCATCCATTAAAGAAAGATACATTCGTTTTGGACTTTGCAAACAGTGCCGATGATATTGAAATGGCCTTTAAACCCTATTTTGAAAGTACCATTTTAGGCGAAGCTACCGACCCGAACAAATTGTTCGATTTGCAAGATGCGTTGGATAATTATCAAGTTTACACCCAAGAAGAAGTTGTTGAGTTTTCAGATAAAATTTTAGCAAATGTTCCTATTGACCAACTTCATGCGATGCTTGACAGTTCAACAGCAATTTTCAGAAACGATTTAGCCGAAGAACAACAAGCCGATTTCAGAGCCAAAGTTAAAACGTATGTTCGTTTGTATATCTTCCTTTCTCAAATTGTATCATTTGAAAATCCATATCTTGAAAGACTTTACATTTTCCTTAATCACTTACAAAATAAATTAGGTGGCGACACCCCAATTGACATGGCACAAGGCATTTTGGATAATATCGACATGGATAGTTACCGTTTGCAATTGGAAGCCACAACCAATATTGTCATGGAACAAGGCGATGATTTAAAGCCAATTCCAACCGACATGCGAGGCTCAACAAATCAGCCTGAAATTGACAAACTTTCAAATATTTTGCAAACATTTAACGACCGTTACGGAACTCAATTCGAAGATGTGGACAAGGTTAGACAAATGGCTGAAAGTGTTGCAAATGATGTAGCAAAAAATCAGGAATTAATTACCTCAATCAGATATTCAGACGACCAAAACGCAAGAATAACAAGCGATAAAATTGTTGGCGAAGAATTGCTAAAACACATAACAACAAATTTTGACCTTTACAAATTGTACTCTGACAACAAGGAATTTAAAGAGGACTTTTCAGCAATGATGTTTGGAATGGTAAAAGAAATATTTAATCGAGGAATTCATGCACGATAGCCCCACGCTTCGTAGTCAAGCACATTGGCTGGTCGCTCAAAAAGCCTACACACGACCAAAACCAGCCAAAGAGCCTGCCTACCCCAACGCACGGCAGACAGAAACGAAGTAGCAAATTGAAAGAAAAAATGACTGGAAACAAAGAACACCAGCCCCTAACAAGCGGTATAAAACATTGGGGTTTAGGTAGTTATGCAACCATTCTGCCACGCATCAAGTTCTGTGTAACTGGATAGGAATCGAAGATCAGCATAGCTAAAGTAGCTCGCAGTTCCTAACGATTTCATCCCGCCAACCGTTTCCCAACATAATAAAAAACGATGGACATGGTGGTCAAATAAAGGGTTAACAACCCATTGTTAAACGATTGAATGATAAAAAAGTGGAGTCCGGTAAACCATTAAAAAACGGGAAAGAACCTGAAAAGCCATAATAGTAAGGATGACATTAAAAATATTGATTATGAAAAAGGGGAAAATGATTGTAAAACTGGGAATAGGGCTTGTATTTTCTCTATTTATTTTTGTAAATCACGGTTGCAATGAAAAGAGTGAAATCGTAGAATCTCAATATTCGAACGCTGAAAATTGGCTGAATAAGCCATCTCCAATAAAAGCTGTAGATGTCTTTTATGTTTATCCTACTGCCTGGTACAGGGTAGCTGGAGACGAGTCCATCAGTTGCCCGATTGATTATCCGATGATGCATGCGGGTGCACGGGATGTTTATAACAGAACGGCTACTGCATTTGAAACTGTAGGGAATGTGTTTGCCCCCTTCTACAGTCAGATGGATGCCCAATATATTTTGGGGCTGCCTGAAGCTGACCGTTGGGAGCCTATTAAAAACACACCGGCTAAAGATGTAACCGAAGCCTTCGATTACTTTATTAAAATCCTAAACAATGAGCGTCCGTTTATTTTGGTCGGGCATTCACAGGGATCGATGTCGCTGATGGTTTTCTTATCTGAGTTTATGAAACAGAATCCTGAAGTTTATAAACGTATGATTGCCGCTTACATTATCGGCTACCCTATAACGGCTGATTACATGGCTCAAAATCCTCACCTAAAATTTGCTACCGGACCTGATGATACCGGAGTCATTATTTCCTACTGTGTTCAGTCGCCCAATTTAGCTCCTGGCAGCAATACGGTAGTGGGCGATAATGTAGGTCTGGTCATCAATCCTATCAACTGGACAACTACAGAAACGCTTGCCACAACTGCCGAGGGACTTGGCTCATATATGCCAGATCCCATAAGCAGGGAGTTTTCGAAAGTGGATCAATATGCTGATGCAAGGATTGACAAAACGCAAGGCGTGCTGATTTGTAGCACCGCAAATGAGGATACGATGCATCTGCTTTCTCCCGGTTTTGCCAAGGGAAATTATCACAGCTTCGATTACCCATTTTATTATTTCAACATTCGGCAAAATGCGGAAAATAGAGCCAACAATTTTTTAAATAAACAATAGAAATTCTGATAAGTAAATTAGTTATTTGTGTCACGGTTAAATCTCACCAAATTTGAGATGGGGATAAAAACGGGTGACACGCTCTACCGAACACCGAAACGATAAAATTAAAAACCTTTCCGGATGAAATAGGTTTACATTTGCGTTGTAAATTAATTAACGAGGCAAATGAAGAATCCTATCGTCACATTGTCAATTGACATGCACCGTGAAACACCGATGGTGAGCCTGAGATTTGAGAAGGATTTTTTAACCATCAACCAGAGGCTTCAACGAAGAAGTTCAAAGTCAACGGAAATTTGCACACGCGTTGCTGAAGATTCAATCAATAAATTTAAAATTCTATTAGATGATACCATTTGACACAAAATTCAAAAAGTTCCGCTTAAAACGAGGCTACTGCCTTGCGGCTGATATTCGTTGAATTTGTCCCGATATTTATTGGGATTAATGTTCGCCCTTTCCGTCAGCTGACGGATGAGTCCTCCGCAATATTTGAATGCAGCTCGTTACGGCAAAGTACTATGGCATCTGCTGACTTCTTGGCTCATAGAAACCGAATCTATTCCAAGACCTCCCCAAGTAAGTTTTTACTCACACAAATAATATGCTTTTTAAGGTGTTCGTGAACTCTCTTCGTTCGTTTGCCTTCATCCAATCACTGCGGGATCTACTATAAAACGATTTTGGTGTTCATTGGACGTTACAATGATCCCGCCTTGCGGAACAAGTTGTGCTTGCTTATCCTCATTTAATAGCCTCATTTCCTGTTTCTGTAGGATCTGCCAAGCCAAAAGCATGGTCAGTACCGAATCGAAGATCAGCGAAGCTAATTTTGCCGTTTGGCTTCCTTCAGTGCATGGGTCGCCCCAAACCACTGCATTTTTGCGAAAAGCAAAAAGCGCCACTTGCTAATACTTCCGGGCGTTACCCCAGCGTATAAGGGATTTTCATCCTCTGGAAAAAAACACTTGCTGGTTTTATGCTTATGTAAAGTTTATTTGTATTTTTAAACTTTTTAAATAGCTTACAGCAAGTGCGCTACTGCTCATGCAGGGCGCACACAATGTATAAAAACAATAGCCGAGACAGCAATAAATTCATGGGTTGTAGCCCGCTTCAACTTTCTTGAAACTTGACAGGGTAGTGCCACGCAATCGACTACTATTCTAATACTTAACGCTGTAGGGCATTAAACCGAACCGATATCGTATCAAATAAACTCATATCATTTGGCCACACCTAATTTTTTGTGTCGGGTTAACAGAAAAGTGCAACAAAATCGACAATAAATTATGCACCCAGAATATTAGCCACAATGCCAAAAGGAATGCAGCAAAACCAATGGTTTATCGAAAAATAACACTACTTTTGCAAACTTAAATTTTAAATTTAATAACAGTGGACGAAGACTCGTATCATAGTATGTTAAAAGTATTTAAATATCTGTAAGTAAGCCTTGTGCCTTCTTGCAGAATTAAAAGCAAGGAGGCAAAAGTATGGTTGAAACCAAAACCGATTTTCGTAAGCTTATTAAAAATAAGGAATGGAAAGCCCTAAAGAATTCCTTAAATGAATTGGATCTTGTTCAGTTCGCACAGCTTATTGACGAAACATCAGAGGGCGACGAGATTATCTTATTTAGGCTTCTAAACAGAAAACTATCGAAAGAAGTTTTTCAACTACTTTCATTCTCAAAACAAGAACAAATTATTGAAGGGCTGGTCCAAAATGGACAAAAGCTTTCCAACTTAATTAATGACCTTGAGCCCGATGACCGAACTGCATTTTTTGAAGAGCTGCCCGGCAAAATTACTCAACGCTTAATTCAACTTCTTTCACCCGAAGAACGACAAACTACTGTTCAACTTTTAGGCTACCCCGAAGACAGTATCGGACGATTAATGACGCCTGAGTACATAGCCGTTAAACCTACCGATACAATTGAGCATACATTTGAGCACATCAGGCAGTACGGAAAAAACTCCGAGACCCTTAATGTTGTGTATGTTGTAGATAGCGAATGGAGATTAATTGACGATATTAAAATTAAAGAAATCCTTCTTGCTTCACCACAGCAAAGAATTGATGAATTAATGGACAATCAATTTGTTGCTCTTAACGCAGCCGATGACCAAGAGGTGGCCATTAAAACATTTAGAGATTACGACAGAGTAGCCCTGCCCGTTATTAATGCCGAAGGAGTATTAATTGGCATTGTAACTGTCGACGATATTTTGGATGTTGAAGAAGAAGAAGTTACAGAAGACTTTCAAAAGTTTGGTTCGCTTCACTCTGCGGTAACAAATCCGTTAAAAGCCAGAGTTATTAGTTTATACAAGAACAGGATTCTTTGGTTACTTGCTTTAGTTTTTATGAATGTTTTCTCCGGAGCCGCATTATTAAGTTTTGAAAATGTTATTCAATCAGTTGTATCGTTAGTTTTCTTTTTACCACTTTTAATTGACAGCGGTGGAAATGCAGGCGCTCAATCGGCCACTTTAATGATTCGATCATTGGCTATTGGTGATGTAAAACTTACTGATTGGTCAAGATTAATTGTAAAAGAATTGATTGTTTCATTACTATTAGGCATTACAATGGCTGCCGGCGTTGCACTTGTTGCAAGCTTTAGGGCACCTGAAATAATTATAGTTGTTTCTTTAACCATGGTTATAACAGTAATAACAGGCAGCTTAATCGGACTACTTTTGCCCTTTATTTTCACGAAATTGAAACTTGACCCTGCAACGGCCAGCGCACCTTTAATTACCTCTATTGCAGATATTTGCGGTGTGATTATTTATTTCTCAATCGCATCATGGTATTTCGGATTTTGACATAGAAAGCCCGGCACTAATTGGACAAACGACTGATGCCCAAGCGATCGTTAGTGCGCTTTGCACAACTTAGCCTGCATGGTTTTTTAAACTACAGTTGGTGAAATTTCGTACACATGGGTAATTTTATTCTATTGTTCAATAACAGGAATAAATAGTGAGCAATTATACGGTTAACAGGTTCACATTCATTATAAATACAAAAAAAGCTCAGTGTAGCCTACTATGAGTTAAATAAAATTTCATTTTCAAATGGACATTCATTATATTTGATAAAAAAAAATAGAAATGAAAAACAAATGGATTAGAAAAATTATCGGAGGATTAAGCTTCACATCGGTATTGTTTGTTTTTCAAGCATGCTATGGAACACCACAAGATTTTGGACTTGACTTATTGGTTGAAGGTCAAGTAAAATCTATGACTTCGGGACAACCAATAAAAGGGATTAAAGTTTCAGTTGCTGACAATATGCAATATGAAATAACTAACGAAGAAGGTAAATTTTCGTTTTATACCGAAATACCCGAAAGCTTAACACTTCAATTCCAAGATATTGATTCGATACAAAACGGGCTGTACATTGCTAAAGATACAGTGTTGACTAAAATAAGCGAAAAAGTGTACTTAGACATCATTTTGGAAGAAAAATAAATGATTCCATCCCTAAAAAAATATGCTTTTAGAAGATTTCGAAAATCAGAAATTGAACTACATGAACTGAATTATTTGTTTTGGGAATGCACCACAAGATGCAATTTACATTGTTTGCACTGTGGAAGCGATTGCTCAAAAGATAGCTCATTTAGCGACATGCCGGTTGATGATTTTTTGAAAGCAATTGACACCATAAAAAATCCGGCACAAAATTTCACCGTTGTATTTACCGGAGGAGAGCCTCTTTTACGAAAAGACATTGAACTTTGCGGAAGGGAACTGAGAAAAAGAGGATTAAAATGGTCAATTGTTACCAATGCGCAATTATACAATAAGCAAAGGCATATTTCATTATTAAACGCTGGGCTTGGTGCATTAACAATAAGTTTAGACGGACTTAAAGAATCTCACAACTGGCTTAGAAATAGTGAAAATAGTTTCGACAAGGTTGCAAACGCCATTGAATTGGCAACTTCATCGAATAGAATAAACTTTGATATTGTAACTTGTGTAAATCAAAAAAACATCGGCGAGCTAAGTCAAATAAAAGATTTTCTGGTTTCGAAAAATGTTAAAGCATGGCGTTTATTTACCATAATTCCGATTGGAAGAGCAGCAGATAATTCCGACTTATTGCTAACTGACAATCAGCTTCTTGAATTAATGGATTTTATAACAGCGCATCGGAAAAACAAAGAAATTGATATTAAATTTAGCTGTGAAGGATATGTTGGAAAATACGAACCACTTGTAAGAGACAGCTACTTTTTTTGCAGGGCAGGAATCAATATTGGTTCAGTTTTAATTGATGGTTCAATCTCTGCTTGCCCAAATATAGACCGAACTTTTTCACAGGGGAATATTTACACCGACAATTTTTATGACATTTGGCAAAATAAATTTCAACCATTTAGAAACCGAGAATGGACAAAAACGGGTCAATGTAAATCATGTGCCGATTATAAAGATTGTATGGGAAATGGCTTTCACAATTGGCACGGAGATAAAAAGAATGTTTTAGTGTGTCATAATGAAAAAATAAAAAACGCATCAAAACATCTACACACAATACAGTAAACCACTAATGATCAACCTGAGCCATACACTAAAACCAATTATTTCAATTGAATTCTAAAAAACTCATCGCATCATTAATACAAAAAACACTTAAAAACCAAAATGGCCATTAACCACCACATTTTGAAGACACCAACGGTTATTTTTGCAATTTATTGAAAAGCACTTCTCTTTTCAACGTTAACTGTAGGGTAAGTGATTACAATTTGACGATGTTTTTGTAAATTGCGCCCCATGTTTTTAGTAGGTTTGCACAGTTTTAATTCTACAATATTATGGCGAAGATATTTAACGAAGTTTCCAGAACATTTAACGAGTTCCTAATTATACCGGGTTTAACCACTAAGCAAGACACTCCCGACAATGTTAAGTTACAAACCCCCTTGGTTAAATTTAAAAAAGGGGAAACGCCAAGAATTTCATTAAATGTCCCTTTTGTATCTGCAATTATGCAATCGGTATCCGATAGCGGTTTGGCAATTGCTTTGGCAAAAGAAGGCGGCATGTCGTTTATTTATGGTTCGCAAGGCATCGAAAGCCAGGCCAAAATGGTAATGGCTGTAAAAAAATACAAGGCCGGTTTTGTTCAAAGCAGGGCCAACCTCACTCCCGAACATACTTTAAACGATATTATTAGCTTAAAAGCTAAAACTGGTTTTTCAACCGTTGGTATTACCCACGACGGAAGCCCTTCGGGCAAACTTTTAGGAATGGTGACCAGTCGCGATTACAGAGAGAGCAAAGATCCACTCGATAAAAAAGTGAAGGAATTTATGACCCCGCTTAAGAACCTGATTACTGCCAAAGATGGCACCAGCCTGAGCGATGCCAACGATATTATCTGGGATCACAAACTTAACACCCTACCTATTGTTGACAAAAATGAAAACCTGAAATACTTTGTGTTCCGCAAAGACTACGATAGCCACAAAGACAATCCCAACGAATTATCGGACTCGAAAAAGCGGCTCATTGTAGGCGCAGGTATCAACACCCGAGATTTTAAAGAAAGAGTGCCTGCTTTATTAAACGCCGGTGCCGACGTGTTGTGCATCGACTCTTCTGATGGCTTTTCGGAATGGCAAAAAGAGACCATAAACTTTGTGAAAAGTAATTATGGGGACAAAATTGCAATCGGCGCAGGTAATGTTGTCGATCGCGAGGGCTTTTTGTATTTGGCTAAGGCCGGAGCTGATTTTGTTAAAGTTGGTGTAGGTGGCGGTTCTATTTGTATTACCCGCGAACAAAAAGGCATTGGGCGCGGCCAAGCCACCGCACTGATTGAAGTAGCTCAGGCACGCGACGATTACTTCAAAGAAACCGGCGAGTACATTCCAATTTGTTCCGACGGTGGCATTGTTCAAGATTACCACATGATTTTGGCCTTGGCCATGGGTGCCGATTTCTTGATGATGGGAAGGTATTTTGCCCGTTTCGACGAAAGTCCAACTCGCAAACTGATGATAAACGGAAGCTATGTAAAGGAATATTGGGGCGAAGGTTCCAACCGTGCCCGCAACTGGCAACGTTACGATATGGGTGGAAACGACAGCCTAAAATTCGAAGAAGGAGTTGACAGCTTTGTTCCTTATGCCGGCAAATTAAAAGATAATTTAAACCTCACGTTGGGGAAAATCAAATCAACCATGTGCAGTTGCGGGGTATCAAACCTGGATGAATTGAAAGCAGAAGCAAAAATCACCATGGTATCATCAACCAGCATTATCGAAGGCGGAGCACACGACGTAATTGTTAAAGATACCGGTAACTAAAGTCCTAAATAGTTGTTGCATTTTTCAAGGCTCATCAATATTTTGAGCCTTTAGATGCTGTATTCCCATGTTAATTAATAATTTTCACCAATACTGTATTTCAAAATACGAATAAGCCGTGAGTGGTTTATTCAATAATTTCGTATTCGGCATCAATAATTTCGGGAGTTGGTTTGGGCTGGTTTTTTTGATATTTACGCACCTTAAACGAACGGAAAATTTCACCGCTGCCATAAAATGCAATAACTACTCCAAAAACAATTAAAATGGTTTGTGCACTTTCAAAAGGCTTAGCCAAAAGCACAACACCCATACTCAAAGCAATAGTAGCAATAATAAATGAGACCCACGAAAAACCCAGTACGCTGCGGGTTCCCAACACACTAACTAATTGTGTAAAACCGGCCATAAAAAGAATAAGCCCAATAACAAAAACAAAAACGTTGACCAACAATGTTGGAAAAGCAATAAGAATTAAAGCCATTATTAAGCTTAATGTGCCACGGGGTATGATATTGTATGCACTTTGAGGTTCTTTTTTCTTTTTAAAATAACTTAAAATTAATGCAACAAGACCATCAACCAACAATAACCCGCCAATAATACGCATTACAAGAACCATTGACATTTCGGGAACGGCTACTATGGTTACACCAATTAACAAAGCCAATATACCCCTAAACATGAGTCGGTTAGGATTAATATTTTGAAGTGAAAACAACATAAAATTCAGTTTAATTAATGATTACACGATTATAGGTACTAAAACGCTAATGCAAATTACATAAAATATTCGAAACATTAATCAATTTATAGGCGGTCAACAAAAAAGCACAAGCATATAAAAATAATTTATCTTTGGCACATGGCAACAACATCTTCAACCCGTATTAATAAATATTTGAGCGAAACCGGTTTTTGTTCACGCAGGGCAGCCGACGGACTCCTCGAACAAGGCAGAATAACCATTAACGGCATAAAGCCCGAAATGGGAACCAAAGTGAATCTAGGCGACGTAGTGGCCGTTGATGGTAAAATTATTGGACCACCAGTTGAGCAAGCAGTTTATATCGCCTTTAACAAGCCGGTGGGAATTGTAAGCACCACCGATGTAGAAAAAGAAAAAGACAACATCATCGACTACATTAACCATCCTAAAAGAATATTCCCAATTGGCCGTCTCGACAAAGCCAGCGAAGGTCTGATATTTCTGACCAGCGACGGCGATATTGTCAACAAAATATTGCGCGCCGGCAATAATCACGAAAAAGAATACATTGTGAGGGTTGACAAACCCATTAGCCCTACTTTTATCCAAAAAATGGGCAACGGCATTCCAATTTTAGGCACTATAACCCGCCCATGCTTTGTTAAGCAAACATCGAAGTTCGAATTTAAAATTATTTTAACTGAAGGCATGAACCGCCAAATTAGGCGCATGTGCCAATATCTCGATTATAATGTAGTAGCATTAAAAAGAGTACGCATAATGAACGTGTGGCTCGACCTAAAACCTGGCGAATGGCGCAACCTCACGACTAAAGAGATGGATGAAATTAACCACTTAATATCCGACTCATCAAAAACTACCGAACAAAAAACAAACGATTATGGTGAGGAATAAAAAACTTAACGAATTACTGGATTGTTAGATTTTGGAATTCAATATCGTTTAGTTAATGCCAAGGGCCTTTGAACGCTAACACCAGGCGGTTGATGAGCATTGCCAAAGCACATCGCCCTGTGATTACTTAAAGCAATTCCTTTATTGCCTTAACAACCAAAAACAAAGCAAAGCCCACCAAAAACGAACCACATACACCAATCAAAACTCGGTAAACCTTATCGGTAAATAATTTTTTTCCCTTTGCAACGGCAATTGAGATGCCCAGGTACCAAATTAAATCGCCGGCAATATGCCCTACAAAAAAGAACATTACCCCAATCAAGCCTAATCTCTGCGACTGAACAATGTAAGCGATTCCAATAGTAGCCCACCAAATAATCCAGTAGGGATTTGCCAAGCTCATCAGCGCACCAGTTAAAGGCAAATTCTTTTTTCGATTACCTGTTTCGGTATTATTAATGGTAAGCACGGGTAATGAGCGAAACATCGAAAACGCCATCCAAAACATAATGGCTCCGCCAAGAAAAGCCGAGATCATGAAAAAAAGCGGATGTTTTAAGATAGGGCCAAGTCCTAACAACAAAGCAATTACCAGCAACAGCTCAAGCACCGCATGACCCGAAATTAACAAAGGACCGGCAACAACTCCCCTTCGGGTACTTTCACTTATGGTTATGGTCAATAAGGGACCAGGCATAATGGCACCTGATAAAGCAATAACAAACGAAGTAAAAAAAATCACTACTAACTCAAACATTCTAGCTCGGCTTTATGCGTTAAAAAAACCTCACAATCGGCATTGGACCATTTAAGTGACAAAAACTGTTCAAGGGGCAACCATTTTACGGCTTCGTGCTCGGTGGCTTTTGGCTGACCATTAATAATTGTACAAATACAAGGGATTAACTTTATTTTTTTCATTGGATAGTCGTACTCAAGCGGTGCAAGAATTTTCACCACGACTACATCTATCAACAACTCTTCTTTGATCTCGCGAACAATGCAAGCAGCAACTTCTTCGCCGGGTTCAACTTTTCCACCCGGAAATTCCCACTCGTGTGGATGATCGCTTTCAGCACCGCGTTGACAGGCCAAAATCTTCCCATTTTCGACAATGATGGCACAAGTTACATCTATTCGTTTCATTGAACAACGCTCTTAACAAACTGATTATCTTCTATATCGAAAAACCTATTAAATAAAATCCCGACCTAATAAAACTCACATGTGTCTTTTTTATCAACGTTCACGTTTTCTGCAAACACATTTGTTTCACACGATAAAAGTAATCAAGTCTTAAAAAAATCCAAAAATAAGCTTATCATTAGAAAGACTAAAAAGTTTCTGTTATATTCGCAACTTATATTGAAAATCATAATTGCGCACCGTTAAACCACTCTTTATTAAAGAACAAACTTCATAAAATGAATTACAAAAAGCTTAATATTATTGTTGGATGGTTCACTTTTGCCATTGCGTTGATAGTTTACCTGCTCACCATGGAGGCAACCGCCAGTTTTTGGGACTGTGGCGAATTTATTACAACTGCATTTAAACTTGAAGTTGGGCATCCTCCGGGCGCACCATTTTTCATGCTTTTAGGACGCCTGTTTACCGTATTTGGAGGCCCCGAAACAGCTGCTATTTTAATGAATTCATTTACTGCGTTGGCTAGCGCATTAACTATATTGTTTTTGTTTTGGACCATTACCCACCTGGCCAAAAAATTAATCTCGAGCGAAGACAATCCAAAAACAGGTGATATGATTGCCATTTTGGGCAGTGGTTTAGTGGGGGCATTGGCTTACACCTTTTCCGATACTTTTTGGTTTTCGGCAGTCGAAGCCGAAGTTTACGGCTTATCGTCGTTGTTTACCGCACTCGTTTTTTGGGCTATCTTAAAATGGGAAAACATAGCCGACCAACCTCACTCAAACCGTTGGTTGATACTAATTTGTTACCTGGCCGGCTTATCAATTGGCGTTCACTTGCTTAATTTACTGGCCATACCGGCAATTGCATTTGTTTACTATTACAAAAAGCACGAGGTAAACAATAAAGGAATTTTCATTGCTTTGATGGTTTCAGCCGTTATTCTGGGCGCCATCCTCTACGGTCTGATTCCCGGAATAGTGCAGATAGCAACCATTTTTGAGCGTATTTTTGTAAATGGTATTGGTCTGCCACTTAACTCGGGAGTATTGATTTACATCATTTTGCTGATTGCATTAATTAGTTACGGCCTTTATTATACCTATAAAAAGAAAAAAGTTTTACTCAACACCATTATATTAGGAGCTGCAGTTATTATAATCGGATATTCGACATTTGCGATTATTCCCATAAGGTCGAACGCTTATTTACCAATGGACCAAAACAGCCCCAATAATGTTTTCTCAATGCTGTCGTACCTCAATCGCGAACAGTATGGCTCACGCCCCTTGTTTTACGGCCAGCATTATAATTCACCGCTCGATCAAAAAACTCCTTACGTACACGATAAAAATGAATGGAGGGTAAAAGACGGCAAATATGTAATTAGCCAGGAACGCAAGAAACCAAATTACAGCGCCGAGTATTTAACTTTTTTCCCACGCATGTGGAGCAAAACCGATCCGCGCCATGTCGATGAATACAAAAAATGGGGTAGGGTGCGAGGTATTAGAAAAACCTATCGGGACGCAGGTGGCGAAACCGAAATTATCGATAAACCAACTTTTGGCGAGAACATGCGCTTCTTCATCAATTACCAGGTAGGCTATATGTACCTGCGCTATTTTATGTGGAACTTCGCCGGCCGTCAAAACGACATACAAGGCCACGGCAACCCGGTTGATGGCAACTGGATTAGTGGCATAAAGGTCATCGATCAAGCCAGGTTGGGCAACCAAAACGATTTACCCTCGAAATATGCCGATAACCCCGCACGAAACAAGTTGTATTTCTTGCCACTGATTCTGGGTTTAGTAGGAATATTCTTTCAATATAAAAGCGGAACACAAGGGAAACGTGACCTATGGGTTGTTACCCTGCTGTTTGTTTTGACTGGACTTGCCATTGTTATATACCTAAACCAGTCGCCGCTGCAACCCCGCGAAAGGGATTATGCTTATGCGGGCTCGTTTTATGCTTTTACAATATGGATTGGACTGGGCGTGAGTGGCCTTTACGCACTGTTAAAAAAATATGCCCCCGAATCGTTAACTGCAATTGTAATTACCGCTACTACCCTACTGGCTGTTCCGGTTTTAATGGCGGCTGAAAACTGGGACGACCACGATCGATCCGACAGAACTTCGGCTCGCGACTTTGGCTTCAATTACATGGCCAGCGTTGCCCCACAAGGCATTATTTTCACCAATGGCGATAACGACACCTACCCATTGTGGTACAACCAAGAAGTTGAAGGAGTTGGTACCGACAAGCGTGTGTGCAACCTCAGTTACCTGCAAACCGACTGGTACGTAAAACAAATGCAACGCAAAGCTTACGAATCGGATCCACTACCCATCAGTTTCGAATACGAAAAATACGTGCAAGGTAATCGCGATGTGGTTTACATTATGGAAGATCCACGCATAAAAAGTAAAAATATTGAATTGGGACGTGCCATCGAGTTCATTAAAAACGACGACCCACGAACCAAAATTACCCGTGCCGACAACGCTGCCTACCTGCCGGTTCGCCAACTTTATTATGTTGTCGATAAAGAAGCAGTAATCCGCAACGGAGTAGTTAAACCTGAGGATTACGATCAAATTGTTGATACCATGTATATCGATTTTAATTCGAGTTACATTACCAAAGATCAACTGATGATACTGGACATGCTCTACACCAACAACTGGGTACGCCCAATGTATTATGCCATTTCGGTAGGTGCCGACAAATACATGTCGCTTGATAAATACTTTAGGCTCGAAGGGATGACCAATCGTATTGTTCCTATTTTAAGCAAATCGAGCGGTTACCAAGGCGGTTCAATCGAAACTGAACTGATGTACAAACGGGTAACCGAAGAGTTCAAATGGGGCAATATCAATTGGCCCAATGTGTATGTCGATGAAAATAATCGCCGGATGTTAACCAACATGCGAAATAATCTCCAACGTTTGGCCGAAGCTTTAATCCAAGAAGGGAAAATAGATAAAGCCATCGAAGTGCTTGATTTGTGTATGGAAAAAGTTCCTGCCAATAAAGTACCCCTCGATTATTTCTCGATGCAAATCGCAAAAACTTACCTCGATGCCGGTGCAAACGAAAAAGCGACTGAGCTCATTCGGGATATGTCGCGCGAGTTTACCGATGAGTTACACTTTTATTTTGGCTTCAAAAATCAAAAATTTATGGAAGTTGAAAACGAAATACGTAGCAACCTATATTTCTTAAACGAAATGGTTACGATGACCCGCAAAGCCGGTTACGATGATTTAAACGCTGAAATTAAAACAAGCTTCGACCTGTTTTATAATCAACTACTAAATCAACTATAATTTTTGAGAGAAGAGCAAGTAAACAAGCGATAATAGCAAAAGCAATAATTATCACTGCTAATGGGCAAAAATATTAATTTCAGGGTACATTTACCGGGATGGCTTACCAAGCTATTTCCACAGGCCATTTGGTTGCTACCAAGCGGCGAAAAAACGCTTTACCTTTCGTTCGACGATGGACCGGTTCCTGAAGTGACCTCTTGGGTACTTGATATTTTACACGAGAAAAACATAAAAGCCACCTTTTTTTGTGTAGGCGACAATGTTCGGAAATACCCCGAACTTTTTGAGCGCATGAAACGCGAAGGGCATAGTGTTGGAAACCATACCCACAACCACTTACAGGGAATAAAATGTATGAAAACAACCTATTTAAATAATATTGAAGAAGCCAACAACTACATCGCATCCGACCTGTTCAGACCACCGCATGGCATTATGACCCAGTCACAGTACAAAGCAATTATCCAAAAATACAAACTGGTGATGTGGGATGTTATCAGTTGCGATTACGACCCATCGCTAAGCCCCGAAAAATGCATCAAAAATGTAATCGATTTCGTGCGCGATGGCTCTATCATTACCTTTCACGATTCGGTGAAGGCCAAAAAAAATATAATGCAAGCCCTGCCAACTGTTATTGATACACTTACAAAACAAGGTTATCAGTTTAAGAAGATCGAATTCACCGACGGGGCGCCCTTGATAAAACTAAGCACGCTAAAAGAAGATCAATCGATTCAGACTAATATTAACAAGCTACTCAGGGGAGCATCTTAAAATACCACTAAAGAATGAAAATTTTAATTATTGGATCGGGAGGGCGTGAACACGCCATGGGATGGAAAATAAGCCAAAGCAAAAAAGTTGATCATTTGTTTTTTGCACCAGGTAATGCTGGCACTTCACAAGTGGGTACCAACCTCGAAATAGGCGTTTCCGATTTCGAGGGCATTAAAAAAGCCGTTTTGGATTATCGTATCAACATGGTATTGGTAGGTCCCGAAGTTCCACTTGTTGAAGGAATCCACGACTTTTTCCTGAACGACAATGAGTTAAAAAACATTCCAGTAATTGGACCAACTAAGGCAGGCGCCGAACTCGAAGGCAGTAAAGACTTTGCCAAAGCTTTTATGATCAAAAACAACATCCCAACTGCCCGTTACCAAACCTTTAAGCTTAGCGAAGTTGAACAAGCTGCCCAATTTATGAAAACCCTTGCTCCGCCTTACGTCTTAAAAGCCGATGGTTTAGCAGCGGGAAAAGGGGTTTTAATAATTGCAGACTTTGATGAAGCTGTTGCCGAGTTGTCGCAAATGCTCGATGGCAAATTTGGTGCAGCCAGCCAAAAAGTAGTAATCGAAGAATTTTTGTCGGGAATTGAACTATCGGTTTTTGTAATTACCGACGGAAAAAACTATAAAATTTTACCCGAAGCCAAAGACTATAAACGAATTGGCGAGGGCGACACCGGCCTCAACACCGGGGGAATGGGAGCCATAAGTCCGGTTCCATTTGCCACGTCCGAATTTATGAAAAAAGTGGAAGAACGTGTTGTAAAACCAACCATTAAAGGCTTGCGAGCCGAAGGAATAAACTACAAGGGATTTATATTTGTAGGGCTAATTAAAGTGAATGGCGAACCCATGGTAATTGAATACAACGTGCGCATGGGCGACCCCGAAACCGAGGCTGTTATGCTGCGCATCAAATCCGATTTTGTTGATTTACTCGAAGGAGTTGCCGAAAACAATCTCGACCAAAAAAACATCGAATTCGACAAACGTAACGTGGCTGCAGTAATGCTGGTATCGGGCGGTTATCCCAGCAATTATGAAAAAGGGAAAGTAATTACCGGCACCGAGTTGCCTAGCGAAAGCATTGTTTTTCATGCCGGCACAAAGCAACAAAACAATCAAGTAGTAAGCGATGGCGGCCGAGTTATAGCGGTAAGTTCGTACGGCAACACCATGAACGAGGCACTCGAAAAATCGTTCCAAAATGCAGCTAAAATTTCATTCGAAGGGAAGTACTTTAGAAAAGATTTAGGTTTCGATTTACAATAAGAAGGAAATACACTCAACTATAAGAGAGAAACATTTGAGTATTCTCTCTTTTTTTTTATCTTTCATTTTATTAACAATATTGATACAGGGTATGCTTGTAAGACTATTAAAAGCCAATTATATCTACAACTTTATATTATTTCCGTTGGTCGGAATTTTACTCCTCGCCTACTCATTTTTATATGGCGAAAACTCTTTTATGGGCATATCAAACGAAAGCTCTTTGCAATTATTTTTATTTTCCGAATTTACAATTCAATACAAATGGGCTGTTGCGCTCAATATCATACCATTGGTTATCATTTGTCTTCAATTGTTAAACCTTAATTCTAAATTTGCCTTTGCCAACGAACGCACCTTCCTTCCGGTTTACCTTTTTCTATTTTTGGTTTATACAATAAGCGAACTGCACACTTTTCAACCTATTTTCATTTCAACAATATTCATTATTTGGTCCATTCAGAATATTTTTAGCGCTTACGAAAAAAGATGTGCCCTTACAAACGCGTTTAATGCAGGACTAATGATTGGCATTGCAGGTATTTTTTGCTTTTACCTCAATTTTTTGGTTTTAATCATACCCTTTGCTTTAATCATTATAAGGGGTAAAATTGAATGGCGCGAAATGGTTTTACCGTTTATTGGAATGATTTTGCCCTGGATATTTGCAGTTAGTGGGTATTACCTGACCGATAATTTTGATGTTTTCATAAGTGCTTTCAATTCAAATTTCGTTATTCATCACCTTCACTTCTTCACCCAAATTCCCATTGTTATTTATTTGATTTACCTATCACTATTGATATTTTTGGCCAGCATTCACATCATCGGTCGTTATAGTATTATGAACATCGTGACAAGGCGCTATTTTAAAGTTTTGGTATTATTATTCTCATCACTGACATTGTTAATTGTGCTACCCTTTACCCAGTACCATTTATTAGTAATAATGGCCATTCCTGTTTCGTTTTTATTAACTAATTTTTTTCTATACCTCAGAAAAAGATTCTGGGCTGAATTATTTTTGGCCATTTTGATCGTGTTTGCATTCACACTTCAATTTTTTCGATAATGGACAGCACAAAACCAACCCTTGGCATTTATGGCATACAGGACAGGCTCGACACCTTTTATCCGCAATATGTTCACGATCACAACCTGGCATTTATGCACCGGGGAAAAGTTGAACATTTTTTACAACTTGAAAGGTACTCGCGCCGCAAGCACGACAACAAACTGTACGAGGCACTACCTGATATTATAAAAGATTTAGGGATGGTTGATACCGATATGGACGTGGTATTTGTCGACAATATTGTTGGCAGGGCATTTATCTCGTCGAACGGTCAAATTAGGTTTGAACCACCTATGGCAAAACGCTTAACCAAAACATGGGAAGAAAGCCGCCTGTGGTGGATCAATCGTGAAATTGAAAGTTATGTGCTCAATCACGAGTTGGCTCATATTTTTTCATGCCTACCCTATTACGGCGAATTTAAAGAAAACAGCCTGATGATCCATTTCGACGGGGGCGCCAGTCTTTCAAGTTTTTCGGCCTGGATTTATCGCAATGGCAAAATTATTCCTGTTGAGCACCACTGGGAGCTGAAACACCTTACCTCGCTATATAATGCCAATGCCCTCACTTTCGGAATCATAGGAGCCAATATTGATAATCAAAACAGCGTTCCCGGCAAACTAATGGGATATGCTGCGCTGGGAACATATTCCGAAGAAATTGAATTCTGGCTCAGACAAAACAAATGGTTTGAGCATATTTGGAGCCAACGTTCGGTCTTTTTCGAAAGTGCGAAAAGCGATTTTAATGTCGATCTCAAATCCTTCGACCAGCACAATACATTTTTGCAAGATGTAGTGGCCACCATACAGGAAATTTTCTTGCGCGAAACCCTTATGAAAATCGACGATGTGAACACACTCAGCAATTGCAAAAACCTATATTACACAGGTGGTTGCGCACTAAACATCCAAACCAACTCATCGATTATTGCCAGCCAATTGTTCGAAAACATTTATATTCCGCCTTGTACCGATGACTCGGGACTTGGCCTGGGTGCAGCTGCTTTTGGTGAATGGATAAAAGGAAACAGGTTTGTAAAAACCACCGCTTACATCAATAATTTTGGAATTGAAAACAAAGAATTTGAATATACACCCAACGATGTGGCAACTGTTGCCCAACTATTGGCTACGGGTAAAATTATTGGCATTTGTAACGGCTTTG
Organism: Prolixibacteraceae bacterium; assembly: GCA_035271585.1. Taxonomy (GTDB): domain Bacteria; phylum Bacteroidota; class Bacteroidia; order Bacteroidales; family Prolixibacteraceae; genus Roseimarinus. The sequence continues at coordinate 8,895 of DATERL010000182.1, read as the reverse complement.
GAGAGGCCGGACCCCGTGCTTTGGGAAACCGCAGTATATTGGCACTGCCAACCAAAGCGCTGGCCAATAAAGTAAGCATCGACATTAAACAACGTGAGTGGTACAGGCCGGTAGCGCCTGTTATGCTGGAAAAAAACACCCGCTACTTTACTGGGCAAAATTCAATAAACCACCTCTCGAAATTCATGTTGATTGACATCGCCGTACTGGCCGATAAACAGGCCGAAATCCCAGGCGTAATTCATGCCAACGGAACAGCACGCATACAAACCCTTTTCGAAAAAGCAGACAATCCTTTTTTATTCGACTTACTGAGCCTACTCGACGAGCACTACAACGTGAAAGCAATTATAAACACCTCGTTTAATGGCAATGGCGAACCATTGGTACACACTCCCCAAAATGCCATAGAAACCGGTAAACGTATTGGCCTGGATGCAGTAGTTGTTAACGGAAAAATTGTGAGCCAATAATTAGCAATACATCAAAGAAGTCGTTATTACCCATTCTCAATTATCGCATCATTATTTTACTTGCTTTTCGAGCACTCCTATTACTTCAAAAAGTTCATAATCGACCAATTGATCAAACTCTTTTTTCGAAGGGTTAATCAAATAATGTTCATCCTTAGCGTTGAGCGTATCCACTTTCAAAAATTTATTCAACACCGTTATCGATTGGGCATCGGCATTGAGCATATAAACGGCCAGTTTATTATCGTAAAAGTTGGCCATATAAACCGAAAAATATTGAGAATCGACAAAACTGGCAAAGTAGAATTTTTTGTAATATTTGACCAGCACTTCGTTTTCATCTGGAGTTTTACCACTTAGCCTGAAAGTATCTCCTTTTACAAGCAATTCATTTTTCAACACTTCAATTTCTAATGTTGAATCGGCATAAAAGCCTTGTAAATCGGCAATAAATGATTTTACTGTAACACCTTTTGTTGGTTGTGGCGTTGTAAAATATACCTGCCCACAGGCACTCAGCAAAACAATTAAAATGGTAAATATTAAAGTGCGTTTCATATTTATGAATTTACATCAAATGTATTAATATTTTACAAACACTGTTTTCTGTTAAAACAATAAAGCAGAAAACACATTGCTTCGCTTCTCCACTTTAACGGTGCAGACTGCTAGCAAAGGTGACATTAGTAAAATAGTATTTGCCTAAATTACAAAAAAACAAATGGCTTAGTAACTGAAAACAAGTAAAAAAGCCGATGCAATAACACCGGCTTAATAAAGACAATAAATAAATTAACGATAAATAGAATATCTTTAAATGTGGCTTAATGTTTCGATAAATAACTCGCTACACCATCAGCAGTGGCATTCATGGCCTCATCGCCTTCTTTCCAGTTGGCAGGGCAAACTTCGCCATATTCTTCAAAGTGTTTCAAGGCATCAACCATCCTTAACACTTCGTCAACGCTACGCCCCAGGGGCATGTCGTTAACCAATTGGTGACGCACAACGCCTTTTTTATCAATCAGGAACAAGCCACGGTAAGCCACCGCTTCGCCACTAAAAACCGCTTCGCCCTCATCGGTATAATCATATTCACCGGCCAAAACATCGTAATTCATCGAAATGGTTTTGTTAATATCAGCAACAATCGGGAATTTTACACCCTGAATACCGCCTTTGTTTTTCTCGGTATTTAACCAAGCCCAGTGCGAAAACTCCGAATCGGTTGAGCAAGCAACTACAGCTACTCCACGCTTTTCAAATTCACTTATTTTATTTTGGAAGGCAATGATCTCTGTAGGACAAACAAATGTAAAGTCCTTAGGGTAAAAGAAAAACACAACATGTTTTTTTCCTATGTATTGTTCTAATGAAAAACCTCCAACAATATCGTTTCCATTTACCACAGCGCTTGCCTTAAATACTGGTGCTTTTTTTCCTACTAAACTCATAATAGATTGATTTATGTTTATAATTTTAATAATTGCTTTATTTTTGTAATGATTACAAATTAACAACTAAATATTTGTTGCTCCAAATTTTTAAGGTTAAATAAAGATTAAAACATCTTATTTGTGAGTTAGGACATTATTCTTACATTTGTAAGCTATTCACATCAAATAATGAAAACACAAACAATTAACAATTATTGTAATCATTACAATTACCGATATAAATGGATGCATTCAAAGACTATTTAAATAATAAGGGAATAAGACCTTCGTCTCAACGACTATTGATTTACGATTATTTATATAAGAACCACAACCACCCCACGGTTGAGAACATTTATGCGGCTTTGACACCGCTGATGCCAAATTTATCGAAAACGACTGTTTACAATACCTTGAATTTATTTATTGAAAAAGGAATTGCCCTGGTGGTCAATATCGACGAACACGAAGCCCGTTACGATGCCGACACTTCGGTGCATGGTCACTTTAAATGTATCGCTTGTGGTAATTTTTTCGATGTGCAACTTGATGAACCTCAAATTAAAAACCTCGAGGGCTTCAAAGTTGATAGTTTTCACATCAACTTAAAAGGATATTGCAAAGTGTGCAATAACCAACAACAAAAGTCGAAAAACTAAAAAAGCTCCCCCAATAAAGGAGGAGCTTTTAAAAATATGCTAACTAATAACTACTTAATTACTTTCAATGTTGATTTACCATCGAGTGGATTTGATACAAGTTTTCCACCCGAAACCACAACTTGCTTCAAAATTTGATCTTCGGGCAAACACACATAACCTTTTGCATTGCCGTTACCAAATACTTTCAGTTCAATTTTACTCCAGTCGATAAACTTAGTCGATTGGGCTAATTTTACATGTGGAATTGCAGCGCCTTCGCGCACCAGCATTATAATTGGCATTTTGCCAGCCACAATGTGATTCCATCCAGCGCTGTATGACTTTCCGGTTTGATAATCGATCCATTTTACACCTCCAGGTAAATAAACATCGCGCGAAGTTATTTCCTCAAAAAGTGGTGCCACCAAAATATCTTGTCCAAATAAGTAGGCATCGTCAACCAACCAAGCTCCCGGATCATCGGGATATTCAATGAACATGGCGCGCATCATTGGCAAACCATTTTCACTTGAGTGTTTAGCCTGTGCATAAATGTAAGGCATTAGCTGATAGCGTAAATTGGCAGCATCGCGGAATCCATTTAAAAATTTCAAACTGTACTCCCAAGGTTCAGTTGGAGGTGCACCATGGCTACGGGTATGCGACGAGAGCATTCCAAACGGTGTCCAGCGGGCATAAAGATCTTCAGCACACGACTCCACAAAACCTCCAATATCGTGGCTCCAGAAACTAAATCCCGACAAACCAATCGATAATCCACCACGCAAAGACGAAGCCATGGCCGAATTAGATGCGGCAGGATCGCCTCCCCAATGCAATGGATATCGTTGACTACCAGCCCAGGTACTCCGAGCCCATATAATAGATTCTCCGGTTATTTCTTTAGTAATATCTGCTACTGCCTTGTTGTAGCGCAATGGATACAAGTTGTGCTCGTAAAAACCAGTGCGCCCCGAAGCGTAAATACCGTTATAAGGTGCTGCTTCGCCAAAATCGACTTTAATGGCGCCGACTCCCAGTTTTAACAAACCGGCAATTTTATCTTGGTACCATTTTACCGTGGCAGGGTTTGAAAAGTCGAGCACAGCATCCTCGGCTGGAATGTTGCCTTTGGGACTTTTTACATGCAAGCCATTTTCAACAATCTCGTTAAATAATGAGTTTTTTGGAACGAAATAAGGCAATTGCCATAAACAAGTTTCAAAACCTTCGCTTTTAAGGTCTTTAATCATGCCTTGGGGATCATTAAAGCGCGTTTTAGAAAAACGATAATCACACTGCCAATCGGTTTCAAACCAACCGGTATCGAAGTGAATCACGTCACTTGGTATTTTGTTTTCGCGAAGTTTTTTAGCTACAGCTCGCCCATCATCTTCCGAAAAATAGGTAATACGGCTCATCCAAAAACCAAACGACCACAGCGGTGGCATTGCTGCTTTCCCGGTCAAGTCGGTATAAGCATCAAGTATTTCTTTTGGACTACCAATGAAGAAAAAGAGATCGAGGGTTTCGTCGCCAATCATCAATTGCTGTACATTGCTGTAATATTTCCCAAAATCGCAGGTTATGGGGGTCGAAGTGTGCATAAACACACCATAACCCTTACTACTCATGTAGAATGGAATGGGTTTGTACGTGGTTTCGTTTTGAATACCATTGGCATCGTCGGTTGATACAACTACGCGGCTACCACGTTTATTGAAATTAACATACGACTCGCCCAAGCCATAAATCTTTTCGCCCGGGGCAAGGTGCATCGATGCAGAAAAACTACGCGAATAATCGGCAGCACGGCGCACATAACCAAAAGGCATAACTGGAGTATATGTTTTTCCTGAATTATCGGTATTATGGTTGGTGCTGGTTAGCTCTTTACCATTAATATCGTACAAAATAACCTTCCATGGGTTGGTGTAAATGGCAATGCTCCCGTATTTAGAAGTGTATTTATGCCCACCTTCGATGGCTGAATATTTCCACGAATTATCGATTGGAGCTTTACCGTCAACGAGCATCAACGATGGGTCATCGGTCGTAAAATCGGGACCGCTGTTCATGCGAATACGAACTGTTCGGGGTGAAACAAACTGAATTTTGAAAGGCAGATTAGGCGAAGCCTCGTATTCTCTACCTGGAAACTCGTTGGCCTCAACAGGCGCCAAAACCGACATCATATTATTAAAAGCCTGGCGGGTAAAATACTCGTATCGTTTGTATTCAACGGTTCCACTTGCCGTAACTGGATCGAACGTCTTCAATTCATCGGCCAGATAATAAGTGTTGGTATAACTCGCAAAATCGCTGCTGATATCGATGGGTTCATTTAGTGTTCCCATGCCTTGCAGTTGCCCAAAGGCCGTACTGCCAAGAAAAACAAACAGCACAATAAAAAACAAATTCTTAATTTTCATCATAATACGTTAATATTTAGCTTAATAAAAGTTCAAAATAAGGGAAAACATCATTCGATAAAACCAGCCAGTGCGTATACCAATGCAGCCTGCCAGTTAATGGCCACCTCGTTGGTTGAAAAGCTGGGCATAGCATCGTCCCAATTGGTAGCTTTTGTACCACCGCCAACAATATAGCCGGGCCAAGGCGCCTCAATATTATCGGCTTCCGAACGTCGGTCGTGTGGAAACATTGGTGGATTGAACCCCAATCCGGTCACGAACGACCGCGCATAAAAATTACGTCCAAACAAATGATGAATGGCATCCAACGCTGTTTCGATATACTTTTCATTAGGAATAAGCATATTGGCTACTTGCAGGTTTACCACCTGGCGAGCAACTGTTCCGTTACATCCCCAATAATAGGTATTACCTAATGGACGGTTATAAATATCGGTATTTGCTTTATCTACAATGGCATTGGCTACTTCAATTGTTTCATCTTTTACTTGTTGCAAGAGTTTTGGGTTGCGCCCTTCACGTTTCGAAAGCAGGTAGGTAAAAACAGCCATATTGCTAATATTTCCCCAATCCCAATTTTCATCAACCTTATTGTCCATTTTTTGGATACGAGCCTCAAAGTCAGCCAAATAAACCGCTTCGCCGGTAGTTTCCCACATTTCGGCTGCAGCCCATAAGCGGTCGTCAACATCGGGGCTTTGATATCCACCGGTGCTAAAATCACCTTGAACAAAACGTTTGTAAGCAATATTTTCGGCCAAAAAGCCATAACTAAGTTTTGCTGCTTCGAGGCATTTTTGCGCATAAGCTTCGTCGTAAGGTTTAAAGTAGCGCGCAGCTTGAGCCATCATGCCCACAAAACCGGCCGTTGCTGCCGAGCTCCATTCTGTAAAATAGCGTTTTTCGTGGTCATCTTCGGGCATTATCATTCCAGAAAAACCAAGGCGCGTAAGTTTGTGCGAAACTCTGCCCGAACCATCGGGATATTGCATTTTTAGTAGCCAATCGGTTTCCCATTTCAATTCTTTCAGATATTGTGGAAAGCCGGCTGCTGTTTCGGGTAAACCAAAATCAAGGGTTTTCAATTTATCGTTGAAATGATCCCAAGCATAAAATAATAAGCCAACAGTAATTGACGCATTAACTACGTATTTACCATGGTCGCCAGCATCGTGCCAACCCCCTGCGCCATCCTTTTTTACGCCGGGCTGACCAATGTAATCAAGGTAACCATCGTTGATATGGCAAACACCATGTTGATAGGTGTTGCCATTATATTCACCCGTAACAGCCGTTCCGCAACGCCAAAGGTAAAAAGCCCTCATCGACGTACTAAAAGCATGATTATAAACATTTTGAGAAATGGTGAAATCTGGCGACAAAGTACCATCGTCAAGCTTTATATGGTACGAACCTTCTTTTTTCAATGCCGAAAAATCGGCCTTCCACACTTTTGCATCAAAGCCATCTTGTTGATAAGGGCCATCGGCTTTTGCAGTAAATACTGCCTGTTGTGTTTGAACATCAACAACTTCAAAACTACTAAAAACTTTCGAAACGCTGGCTATTTTTTGATGTTTGGGCAAATAGCCAATGGAGTTAAACCGAAATGTTGCATTTTGTGAATAAAGACACATGGCGCAAAATGTTATTAAAAGAAAAGTTAAACTGTATTTTTTCATCCCTATAAAAGTTGTTGGTTAAAACATAATATCGATAAATATATCAATTATTATTCAAAAATGCAGAATACAATATTAGACCGATTGGTTCATCTTGTTGTACTTTTTTTACTAAAAAGAGGTGCTTTTTTGTCAACACTTTATTAAAACTTAGCCATTGAATGCTTATTTTGCGAAAAAAACAACTTTATGAGTCCATTGATAAAAAACGATGCCGTTGTATTTGGTCTGCTCATTTTAGTGCTGGCCATAATTTTTAAAACCTCGTCGAGCTCAAAACCTTATTTTAAAAAGTTTTATAAATACGTACCCGCTTTACTGCTTTGCTATTTTATTCCGGGACTATTAAACTGGCCTTTGGGCATCATTTCGGGCGAAGAATCGAAGCTGTATTATATGGCATCGCGCTATTTGCTACCTGCAAGTTTGGTGCTGCTTTGCCTAAGTATCGACATTAAAGGCATTATAAACTTGGGACCGAAAGCTTTAATCATGTTTCTCACTGCCACGGTCGGAATTATACTGGGCGGTCCCTTGGCTTTGTTAGTATCGGGTTGGTTTTTTCCCGAAATAAGGGCAGCTGCTCCAGGCGATGAAATATGGCGCGGATTGGCAACCATTGCCGGCAGCTGGATTGGCGGTGGAGCAAACCAAACGGCCATGAAAGAAATTTACGAATGCAAAGATTCCCTTTTTTCAACAATGATTATTATCGATGTGGTGGTTGCCAATATATGGATGGGCTTTTTGTTATACGGTGCGGGTAATTATCAACGAATTGATAAAAAGCTGAAAGCCGACAACTCGGCCATCGAAGACCTAAAACGAAGGGTTGAAAATTATAGTGCCAGCATTGCCAAAATACCTTCGACCAACGACTTGTTCATCATCCTGGCCATTGGCTTTGGAGCCACCGCCCTGTCGCATTTTGGTGCCGATATCATTTCGCCCTTCATGCTCAAACACGAAGCTTTTTTGGTGCGCTACAACTTAAATTCGCTCACCTCCGATTTTTTCTGGCTCATTATTTTGGCCACCACCATTGGCATTGCTCTGTCATTTACTCCTTTAAAAAAATACGAAGGAGCAGGAGCGTCAAAATTCGGCAGTGTTTTTATTTATATTCTGGTGGCCACCATTGGCATGAAAATGAACCTGCTCGAAGCATTTGCAAACTTGCACTACTTTGTAATTGGTATTATTTGGATGCTGATACACATCGCTTTACTTTTAACGATGGCCAAATTAATTAAAGCCCCGTTTTTCTTTGTAGCCGTTGGAAGTCAAGCCAATGTGGGTGGAGCAGCATCGGCACCCATTGTTGCATCGGCATTCGGAACAGCGCTGGCTCCGGTTGGAGTTTTACTGGCGGTTTTAGGCTATGCACTAGGCACTTATGGTGCTATTATTTGCGCCCAACTAATGCAATGGGTTTATTAAATTTGATTCTTCATCTATTTGCTTAATTTTGGAGTTCAAAAAACAAAAACCTGTGAAAGTTTGTATCGCCGAAAAACCAAGTGTGGCCAAAGAAATTGCCCGTATTTTGCACGCCAACAACCGCAAAGACGGTTATTTTGAAGGCAATGGCTATCAAGTAACCTGGACTTTCGGCCATTTATGTACACTCAAAAATCCCGACGATTACTCCACCGCTTGGAAACCCTGGACTTTGCAATATTTACCAATGATACCCCAACGCTTTGGTATAAAGCTAATTAACAATAGCGGAGTTCAAAAACAGTTTGAAATTATTAAGCGACTTTTTACCGATTGCGACGAAATTATAAACTGCGGCGATGCCGGAATTGAAGGAGAACTGATTCAACGCTGGGTAATGACAATGACCAATTGTAAAAAACCGTTGAAAAGACTTTGGATTTCGTCGATGACCGACGAGGCAATTAAGGAAGGTTTTGAGAAACTACGCGAAGGAAAAGACTTCGACCGACTTTATGCTGCAGGTAATGCCCGTGCCATTGGCGATTGGCTGCTGGGCATGAATGCCAGTAGGCTTTACACTTTGAAATATGCCAATGGCAAAGGCGTACTATCGGTTGGCAGGGTGCAAACGCCTACTTTAGCCCTAATTGTAAACCGCTACGAAGAAATCAAAAACTTTATTTCGAAACCTTTTTGGGAAATAAAAACCAACTATCGCAATGTGATATTCAATTCGGCCAGCGGGCGTTTCGATACTGCCGAAGAAGCCTTCAACATTGTTGAAG
>DATERL010000181.1:0-4117 GCA_035271585.1 Prolixibacteraceae bacterium | reverse complement strand
GCACCCATACACTTCCTGCACTTCCTACATTTTGCACCGCCGGCCCTCTTGGCTCTCCTTGCGCTTACAGCCGCACTTCACTACCCAATCACCCGACGAAATCTCCCATCCCCCTATACCTACCCATTCTCGCACCAAGGGTGTGCCAACCTTGCTCAAATTTCCACACCCTCAACGCACTTGAATCCCGCTTCATATACGTCAAATATGCAGAAAAGCCCTACCCCACCCCCACGAAAACCGGTGCACTTGTTCCTGCTTAGGATCAAGCATGAAGCGAAGGAAGAGCGTTAAGTTGTTGACAAAAACAATTAATCGAATGCCGATTATCATGGTTTATCGTAAAGCAAACGGCCCAGATTCTGATCTTTATCAAGTGCATTACGTGTTTAACTATCCACAAAATGATTTACAGTTCGTTTTTCGTAGTGTAGCTTATGGTAACCGCCCTATTTATTGGTACGAGACTAAACCGGAGGGCTTTGACAATAATTGGAGAAAATACTCGGGAATCTATTTCCAAACGCTTTAAAACATACACCGGAGCATGGTCGTATCACTCTAACAGCCAAAGTAATAACCGGAGGCGAGCTCATCAATGGATTTGATTACAGTGGCACAACTAACGGAAATATGCTCTACATAACAATGAGCAACAACGGCAAACAAATTCCCGATGATAAACTCCCGAATATGTTTAAACGTTATTATCAGATTAAAGAAGTCAATCAAAACCACGACTACGGTTTTGGCAGCGGTAAAAGTTATTGCGGCCTTGATTTTTATTTTCGCTCGCTTGGAAATACCGCGATTTTCATGTACTTTTGTTTAGATAAAGAATATCAAGAAAAATTTGTTATTTAATAAAAGAAAAAAATATATGCAAAATAAAGCAAAACCTTTTGTTAAATGGGTTGGAGGAAAATCGCAATTAATTTCGGCAATTGAGCAAATATTGCCGAAGAATTTTTCAAAGAGTAAAATAACATACATTGAACCCTTTGTTGGCGGTGGTGCCGTTTTTTTCTGGATAATGCAAAATTATCCGAACATCAATCGTGCTATTATTAACGATATCAATCCGGATTTAACCACAACTTACCGTACAATAAAAAATGATCCCCAAAAATTAATACTTCTGTTGCGAGACATACAGAATAAATATTTGCCATTGAATGAAGAGAAACGTAAAGAATATTACTTAACCATGCGTAAACGTTTTAATGCGAAACAATTGGATGATATCGAAAATTCGGCTTTGTTCATTTTCCTCAACAAGACGTGTTTTAACGGTCTTTATCGTGTGAATAGTAAAGGATTGTTCAATGTACCTTTCGGACGTTATAAAAACCCGAAAATTTGCGATGAGGAAACCATTTTGGCTGATAGTGAGTTACTCCAAAGGGCTGAAATTTTAACTCTTGACTTTGAGCAAACTTTACAATATGCCGACCCTCATTGTTTCTTTTATTTGGACCCTCCATATAAACCTTTAAGTCGGACATCAAGTTTCAATTCATACACAAAAGAAAATTTTGACGATAGTGAGCAAATTCGTCTAGCACGATTTTGTACTACGCTCGAAGTTCTTGGGCATCGTTTTATATTAAGCAATTCCGATCTTAAAGGTAAAAATCCGGATGATGATTTTTTTGATAAATTATATGCAAACTTCAATATCAAACAAGTTTATGCCACGCGTATGGTAAATGCTAAAGCGGATAAACGTGGTAAATTAACGGAGTTATTAATAACCAATATTCCCATAAAACAACACAAACATGTCGGATCAGTTTAAAATATTTATCTCACAGTTGAAAGAAACAAATACACTGTTGAACACCCTCACTGATTTCGAAAAAGTTGAAAGAAATGTAAATAAAATTGCAATAAAGCTCAATCAACTCAATTATTTAATTGGAAAAGAAAATTTACATTTAGCCATAAAAGAGCTTTATGAGGAAAATCCTAAAACGTTTGATGTTCTAGGAATATTGCTTGCTGTTCGCGATTCAAGTAATAAAAAAGTTCTCGATAAAAATCTAAATCCTAAATTATTAACCGATTATTTTGCTTCGTATGAGGGGGTCTGCGAATACATTGATCATACAGGGTTATCAGACATTTTTCGTTCCAAGAAAATATCCAATCTTGTGGACTACGTTTTTGGAGTTGAAGTGGGTTTAGATACGAATGCACGTAAAAATAGAGGAGGAACAGTTATGGAGCAGACTGTGGCTAAATTGTTCGACGATGCGGACATTTTTTATAAGCGTGATATATATAGTTCCGAATTCCCTGAAATTGAAAGTTTGGGAGAAGATCTAAAACAATTTGATTTTGTAATTAAAACCAAAAAAAAGACGTATTTAATTGAAACGAATTATTATAATAGCGGTGGATCTAAATTAAACGAAGTTGCACGGTCTTATTCCGATATAGCTGTAAAAATCAATAAATACCCAAATTATGAATTTGTGTGGATAACTGACGGAAAAGGTTGGCTTTCTGCCAAAAACAAATTAGAAGAAGCATTCTCGATCATTCCAAGTGTTTATAATCTTGCTAATCTAAATTCTTTTATACAAAAAATTAAAGAAGAGGGAGTAGTGTTATTTTAATTAAATTAACATAAATATGATTTTTCTTGCAAATCATTCAGGCATTCAAGCAATAATGAAAAAATTGCCTATAGATCAAGGGGGAAAAGGCAGACACAAAAGCCCACATGCTGCATATGAGCAAGGTTACCTTGATGGTGTAAAACAATATTATGCTAAAAAGTAATTATGGCAATTATCCCTTTTTTTAAATCGAAAGATAAAGCATTTACTCTTTTGCAAGGAAATTGCATTGAATTACTATCGCAATTTGATTTCAAATTCGATATGATTTTTGCAGATCCTCCGTATTTTTTATCAAATAATGGGATAACGGTGCAAAGTGGCAAAATGGTAAGTGTTAATAAAGGAGTATGGGACAAATCCAATGGCTTTGAGAAAGATAATGAGTTTAATTACAAATGGCTGAAAGCATGTCGTGATAAACTCACAGAAAAAGGCACTATTTGGATTAGTGGTACATTTCATAATATTTTCTCGGTGGCTCAAATGCTTACCGAATTGGATTATAAAATTTTGAACTGTATTACTTGGGCAAAAACGAATCCCCCGCCAAATTTAAGTTGCAAATATTTTACCCACTCTACTGAATTTATTTTGTGGGCAAGAAAAAATAAAAAAGGTTCTCATTATTTCAACTACGAGTTAATGAAAGAAATTAATGGAGGAACCCAAATGAAAGATGTGTGGAATTTGCCGGCTATTGCTCGTTGGGAAAAATCGTGTGGAAAACATCCTACCCAAAAACCTTTGGCCCTGTTAGTCCGGATCATTTTAGCTTCAACGCAAAAAAACGCATGGATTCTAGATCCTTTTACCGGCAGCAGCACCACAGGAATAGCTGCAAACCTTTTGAATAGAAAATTTCTGGGTATAGATAAAGAAACTGAATTTTTGAATCTAAGCAAAAAGCGAAAACAAGAGATTGAAAATCCTCAGACTTACTCTGCATATAGAAATAAATTAGTGGGATTCTTGAATAATAAACAGTTGGACCTATTTTTGGTGAATGAACCCGATATTTTATATCATCGAGATTTAATTTTAGAAAACAAAATATCCTAATAACTTTTGTGAGAGTTATCAAGTACGACTAACGCCAGAATCGGCTACCATAAGGGGAGGGAGGCAGTTGTGTATTCGTGGGGCACCTTTCTATACAAGGAGAGAACAACGAAATGTAGTGGGTGCGGAGTGTAGGAAGTGTAGGAAAGTGTAGGAAAGTGTGGGAAAGTTTGATGGGGAGCGGGTTTCGGGGGTATAGGAAAGCGTAGGAAAGTGTAGGAAAGTGTAGGAAAGTGTAGGAAAGTATAGGATTCTCCATATCGGAGAGATGCATACGTGTACAGGGAGAGTGTGTCGTCCTGATTTTTGTTTACAGTTTTATTAATTATTTTTCATTCAACCGGGAAACTTACTTTTTTTGTTTATAATAAGTTTTCCAGCGTTTTCTAATTTCCCCTGTATGCTTAGCCGCTTCCCTTGGAGTTCTCATA